>JAGBOM010000103.1 GCA_017633865.1 Opitutales bacterium | reverse complement strand
GAGGAATCCCGCTATCGCCTCGCCGTAAACGAACAAGTCGCCGTCGTTGTTGATAAATACGGGAACGCCGAATTCGTCTTTTAAAATGTCGGCCAGCGCCACGCCGCCGGCGAACGCGGGGAGGTTGCCGACGTTGTAGATTATGCCCTTGGGGTAGTCGGCGGGGCCGGGGAAGGCGAAGCTTATCGCGGCGGGATTAACGCCGATGGAATCAATCAGCTTTTTGAACCCCGCCTTGATGTTCGCCACGGACTTGTCCAAGTCGCGCGCCTCGGAGGGCAGCTTTACGCTTTCGCCGATTTGCCTGCCGCCGCGCATTGCGACGAACACGAAGTTTGTCCCGCCCGCGTCGAGCGTGAGCACCACTCTGTTATCGTTTTCGTATGCCATAAATTTTTTAGTTTAGGAGTTTCTTGCGGTTTTTAGGGTTAAAGCTACCGTCAAAATATAGGCTATGCAAAGCGCGGGCACCGCAAAGCCCGCCAGATTGCCGAAAGAGTCGGCAAGCCTGCCCATCGCAAGCGGAATAAACGCCCCGCCGCAAATCGCCGTAATCATCAAGCCCGAGAGCTCGCTGGATTTTTCGGGCATTTTGTCGATCGTAATCGAGAAAATCAGCGGGAAAATGTTGGCGAAGCCGAGCGCGATTATAAAGAGCGCGGCTATCGACAAGCTCTTTACGCCCGTGGCGAGCAGCGCGAATCCCAAAATCGAAAACACCGAAGTCGCCGCGAGAAAGGCCTTGGGGGTGATGGCCTTCAAAATCATCGCGCCCAAGAAGCGCGCGGCCATAATCGCGATAAAGAAGTACGTCACAAACTGCGTCGCGGATTCGGGGGTAAAGCCGAACTTCGCCTTAAAGTAAACCGGCAAGCCCGACGCCATGCAAACCTCCGCGCCCACATACAGGAATATGCCCAGCACCATCGCCAAAACGAAAGGTTTCCCAAGCAGCGCAAGGCACGAGCCCAATGAGGCCGGCTTCTTCTCCGCCTCTTTTTCGCGAATTTTCAAAGACGCTACCGACACTATCGACACCGCAATCGCCACCGCGAAAATCGGCAGCAAAACCGGCCAGCACTCCTTCTCGGTATAGCCTTTCCATGCGGCCACGGTAAAGACCGCGGGCGCCGTAAAAGAGCCTATCGCCTTTACGAACTGCCCCATGGAAAGATTGCTCGAATACCGCCCCTCGTCGGAAACGTCGCGCATAATGGGGTTGCCCGAAACCTGCAAAATAGTCGAGCCCGCGCCCAAAAGCAAAATCGCCGCCAGAAAAATATTGAACTGGTTAACCCCCAAAACGAGAACGAGCGCGACGCCCAAAACTTCGAGAATCAAGCCCGACATCAACGTGTTTTTCTTGCCGATTTTATCCTGCAAAACCCCCATGGGCACCGACAACACGCCGAACATGATAAACCCCGCAAACGCTATGAAATTCGCCTCGAGATTGCTCAGCTGGAATTTATCCTTCGCGATGCCGACGAACGAGTTTACCGCGTCGCCGAAGCCCATGCAAAGAAACGCCAAAAATATAGGTAGTGTTTTAAGCTTCATAAGGAGAGTATGTTGTTTTTACGAAATTTAAATGTACGCGCTTTTTAAAGTTTTTCAAGCAATTATAAATAAGCGCGGCGCGAAAGCCGCTATTTTTAGCGCGTTTTCAGCGCAAAAAAAGCGCCGCTTAAACCTGCGGCGCTTTAAAAAAATTTTTACGAGCGGCTAAAACTGCGTTATGAAAATGTTTTTAAACTTGATAGTCCCGCCCGAAACCACGATGCCGCAGGCTCCGTCGGCGGCGACTTCCGAGCCGCGCTTCTTGGCGATTTGCTCGAAGGGAACCGTCAAAAAGTTGCGGTCGGCGTACATGCCGTTGATTCTGTCGGTCTTGGATACTCTAATATTTTCGCCCTCGACGAAAACCTTTACGGAAATCCAGCGCGCGCCCTTCGATTCGTCGAAGTTTTCGCGCGGGGGGATTGCGGAGTCGATGGAGCCTGTGAAGTCTTCGCGCTTTTCGCCCTTGTTCGCGCCCGCAATCTTGATTTTTACGGCTTTGTCGATGTTGCCCTTGGGGGCGCGCACAAAGATAAAGCCCTCCGAATTTTCGTCGGCCAAGAACTCCAAAAATATGGCGCACTGACCGCCCAAATTTTTGAACGTCAAATTCGCGCCCGCGGCTTCGGAGGAAAGCTCGCCGCCCTTAATCGACCAATCGGCGACGCTCAGCTTGGCGTCGGTCAGCTTTTCGTCGAGCACGCGCTTCATGTCGGGCCACTGCTTGGAGGTTTTCGGGGCGACGTTCACCTTCGCGAGCTGTTTTTCGTTAACGAAAACCTGCTTCGCCTGAACGTCCGCGCAGAGCGCGGAAGCCGCGCCCGCGGCGAATATGGAAAATATCAATAATGCCTTTTTCATTATCTTAAAAAAATTAGAATTTCCTGTACTGTTTGTGTATGAACTTGTTCGCCTCGGGAAGCCCTACGCAAACGCCCTTCTTGTCGTCCCAAGTGAAGGACTTGTTGCCCATGCGAAGCGATAGAACGCCCAAAAGCCCGAGCTGGGTCAGGTCCATCGAGTGGTCGACGAAGTTGGAGCCCGGGGTCAGGCCGCCCTGGCAGGCGCGGATAAATTCGCGGCGGGCGTTTTGGTCTTTAACCCTTGTGTATTTGGGCTTCGGGTAGCGGTTCTTGCGGAAGTCCTCCATCCTTTCCTTCGGCAGCAGGCGCAGCTGTGTGCCGTAGTCGTCGGTATCCATAATGACGCCCTTTGTGCCGATATAAACCATGCCGGTGCGCGGCACGGATTTTTCGTCCGGGAAATATTCGCCGGGCAAATCCTTGCAGGACGGGCGCGCCTTGCCCTCGTACCAGTTAAGCTTGATGGCATGCGGGCGCGTCGCGGTTTTCGGGAATTCGTAAACGACCTTGGCCTGCTTCGGGCAGGAGAAGTCCGTAGCGCCTTCGGATTCGGAGGAGACTTTCACGTCGCCGCGCAAGTCCACCGCAGTAAATATCGGGTCGAGCATGTGGCAGGCCATGTCGCCAATCGCGCCCGTGCCCCAATTCCACATTCCGCGCCAGTCGAAGGGGACGTAGTCGGGATTGTACGGGCAGGTTTCCGAAATGCCCAGCCACAAATTCCAGTCGAGAGTTTTGGGGACGGCGAATTTCGCGTTCGGGTCGGGAGCGGCCAAGCCCTGCGGCCAAACCGGGCGGTTCGTCCAAATATGGATTTCGGTAACGTCGCCGATTTCGCCGGATTCAATCCACTCTTT
>JAGBOM010000102.1 GCA_017633865.1 Opitutales bacterium | reverse complement strand
TCCCTACCAGATTAACGCCGAGCCGCGCCCCACGGGCACCGACGCGCGCGTGCTGCAAATGACCCGCTCGGGAGTCGCCACGGGGCTTCTCGGCATACCGCTAAGATACATGCACACCCCCGCCGAAACCGCCGACCTAAACGACATCGAAAACTGCGCGAAGCTCTTGGCGGCTTTCGCCCTGTCCGTCAAGGCCTGCGACGACTTCACCTTCTAAAAACATGGCTTCAAAACCCGCAAAACGCATACTTTTAACCCGCGCCGACAACGAGCCTCTGGCAAGCTCCCTTAAAAAGCTGGGCGCGGAGGTTCTGGAAATTCCGCTTATAAAAGTCGAGCTTGACGCCGACGCCGAAACCGCCGACGACGTCCTCTCCAACATCGCCTGCTACGAATGGATTGCGTTTTCGAGCGCGAACGGCGTGCGCGGGTTTTTCAAGGAATTTTTCAAGAAATTCAAGGACATACGCTGCATAGGCCCGTGCCGCATCGCGTGCGTGGGCAAGGCAACGGCCAAGGCGCTGGAGGAGTTCCACATCCAGACCGACGTAATCCCCGAAATTTCAAGCGGGGCCGAAATGGCAAAGGCCATGCTCGCCTACGAAACTCTTGAAAACCTGAACATACTCTGCGTAGGCGGAAACCTCGGCGACGGCGACGCCGCGAAAATTTTGGAGGAGCGCGGGCGCGCGATTGTCGACACGTTCTGCGTATATAAAACCTCGGCGGAGACCGTAAATCCGCGCGGCAAGGCCGCGAGGGATTTTTCGGAAAACGGCGCGGACGCGATATTTTTCGCGAGCCCCTCGGCCGTGGAAAGCTTTTTGAAAAACGCGAAGGCCCTCGAGCTAAAGGAGGGCGCCACCCGCCCCAAAGCCTACTCGATTGGCCCCAAGACGAGCGAGGCGTTAAAGAAGTTCGGCATTACCGTGGCGAAAGAGGCGCAAAGCCCCGAAATCGTTTTGGAAATGTTCGAGGAGGAATTTTTTTAAGGGCTCTTCGGCGGAATTTTTGCAAAAAAACATGCGAAAAAAATAAAAAATCCCGCTTCCGAAAAAAATTTTGGAAAATTTTAAAACATAAAAAAATCCCGATTTCGCTTTGAAGCCGGGATTTTTTTGCGCAAAAATTTTTCAAACATCGAGCTTCATTTTTGAGCGCGGATGGCGCGCGGCGTGCTCGCTTATCAGGGCGGAATCGGCCACTTTCGTGTAGATTTGCGTTGTGGACAAATCGGAGTGCCCGAGCATTTCCTTAATCGCCATAAGGTTCGCGCCCGCGCCCAACAGATGCGTCGCAAAGCAGTGGCGCAGCATGTGCGGCTTTACCTCGCGCTCAATGCCCGCGCGGCGCGCGTACTTTTTTATGTTGAACCAAAACGTCTTGCGCGACATCGCCCTCCCCCGCTTTGTAATAAAGAGGTGCACGGGCTTTTTGCGCTCGAACTCCTCCTTGAAAATTTCGAGATATTTTTCTATCGCCCCGAGCGCGCGCGAGCCTATGGGCACAAGGCGAACCTTGTCGCCCTTGCCGCAAACGCGAACGATTTTGCCCTCGAAGTCCAAGTCCGAATATTTTATCAGGCAAAGCTCGCTCACCCTAAGCCCGCTCGAGTACATAAATTCGAGCATGGCCCTGTCGCGGATTTCCTCGAAGCTCGAGCCGTTGGGCTCGGCCAAAAGCCTAAGCGTCTCCGCGCGAGAGAGCACTTCGGGAACCGGCCTTCTGGTTTTCGGGCGGGAGACCAGCTTTGAAAAATCCCTGCCCCAGATTTTTTCCTCTATTAAAAAATCCGCGAGCGCCTTGACCGCGCTAAGCTTTCTCGACTGCGTGGAGGGTCTTGCGATTTTCGAGATTTCCGAAATCCACTCGGCGATGCAAATTCCGTCGGCGCCCGCGAACGAATCTATGTTTTTGCCGGCCAAAAACTCCGCGAACTGCGAAGCGTCCGACAAATACGACGCCACCGTGTTTTTCGACTTCCCAAGCTCCATTTCAAGCCGCAGCCTGAACTCGTAAAGCCCGTCGCCGAGCCCCTTGGGCAGACTACTTTTTCGGGGCTTCATGGCGCGCCTGCAAAAGCATTTTTACCGCGCTTGTAACGGGCAGCGCGGAGTTTTCCACATCGCGCTCGACCGACTCCATAATCGACGCGATTTGCGGCAACGAATAAAATTCGCGCAGAATTTCGCCGTCCAAAACCGTATGCAGCCACTCGCTCTTCTGGCGAGCCCTGCGGGCATCCCAAAAGCCCGACTCCCGCACGGTCTTTTTAAAGCCCTCAAGCCGCGCCCAAATTTCGGCGATGTTCATGCCCGTATGCGCGGAGCAGACCTCGCAAAACGGCTTCCAGCCGGGCGTCGGGGAGTTCAAAAAGTGCAGCACGCCCGCAAGCTCCGCCTTCTTCATTGTGGATTTTTCGACGAGGTTGCCGTCGCACTTGTTTACGACGATGGCGTCGGCAAGCTCGATAACGCCCTTTTTGATGCCCTGAAGCTCGTCGCCCTGCGAGGCGAGCTGCACGAGCAAAAAGAAGTCCGACATCGAGCGCACGGTGACCTCGCTCTGGCCCACGCCGACTGTTTCTATCAAAATAATTTCATAGCCCGCGGCCTCGCACAAGAGCATGGTCTCGCGGCTTTTTCTCGCCACCCCGCCCAGAGCGCCGCCCGAGGGCGACGGCCTGATAAACGCGTTGTCGAGCCTCGAAAGCGTCTCCATTCTGGTTTTGTCGCCCAAAATGCTGCCGCCCGTTATCGTGCTTGACGGGTCCACCGCCAAAACCGCGACCTTTTCGCCGCGCTTGCAAAGCATTGTGCCGAGGCTTTCTATAAAAGTGGATTTTCCCGCGCCGGGCACGCCCGTAATCCCGACCCTAAAAGACTTGCCCGCGTGCGGGAGGATTTTGCCTACGAGCTCCTGCGCCTTGTCGAAATGGGCGGGCGAGTTGCTCTCGACAAGCGTTATGGCGCGGGCGTGCACGGTTTTGTCGCCCGCCAAAACGCCCTTGAGCATTTCGTCGACGCTCAAAGTTTTGCGCCTTACTACGGGGCGCTTTTTGACGATTTTAGAGAACCCGTCGTCCGCGAAGCCGCCGCCCTCCACGCCCCGCATTACGGAGGTTGCAAAAAGGGTTTTGTCGCCGTTTTCGGGAACCCATTCGGGCTTTGCGTCGTCATTCATCTTCAACATCCTCCGCGGTTAGAATTTCGTTTTTGCGCTTCGCCTTCGCGCCCATAAGCCTAAGCTTTTCGGCTATGCCCACAACGTTGCCCTTGCCCGACTTAAGAGTGAGCATGGCTTCGTCGTAGGCGTTTTGGAGCGACTTTATGGATGATTCAATCTTCACGAACTTCTCCAAAAACACGCAAAGCTTGTCGTAAATCTTGCCGCCGTATTCGGCGATTTCAAGAGCGTTTTTGTTGCCGCGCTCCATGTTCCAGACCGCCTCCACCGTCCGCAAAACGGCGAACATCGTGGCGGGGCTGGCGAGCGAAATTTTGCGCGCGTAGGCGTACTCCAAAATGTCCGGGATTTCCGAAACCGCAAGCGCGAACGCCCCCTCTATCGGAATGAACATCATCGTAAAATCCGGATTTTTCAGGTTCTCGATGTTCTCGTAGGACTTTTCCGAAAGCTCCTTTATGTGCGTTTTTACGGACGCCTCAAACTGCTTCAGCGCCTTAGCCCTTGCGGCTTCGTCCTCGGCGTTGGCGTACGCCATAAAGTGGACGAGCGACACTTTCGAGTCTATTATAAAATTTTTCGAATCCGGCATTTTTACGACCACGTCGGGGCGCAGGCGCGTTTTGTTTTCAGAGGCGCCGGCCGAATGGGAGTCCTCGCGCAAAAAGTTTACGCCCTCCTTCAGCCCGCAGTCCTCGAGGATTTTTTCAAGAATCATCTCCCCCCAGTTGCCGGCGGTTTTATTTTGGCGCAGGGCTTTCGAGAGCATCTTGGCCTCGTCGCCGAGGCGCATTCCCATTTCCCGGATGCTTTTTACCTGCTCCTCCATTTTCGCCCCGCGCACGTCGCCGTTTAGGTTGATTTCGTCAACGCGCTTGCGGAAGCGGTTTATGTCGTCTTTCAGCGGGCTTAAAATGAGGTCGAGCTGGGTTTTGTTGGAGGATTCAAACTTGCTTCTGGCGCTTTCAAAAACCTTCGCGGCGAAGGCTTCGAACTCCGCGTTTTTCGCGGCGTCCGCCTCTCTTAGAGCCTCCAAAGACGCGTTTTTTTCAAGCAGGGCGGCGTTTTGCGCGCGCAGTGAGCCCGTTGCGGACTTCTCCTCGCCGAGCAGTTTTTCCGCCATGCTTAAACTCGCCGCCAGAGCGTTTTTTTCGGCGGCAAGCGCGGCCTTTTCGGCCTCCAAATTCGATTTTTCAGCCGCGAGCGTTTTTGACGCGCGCGCGAAACGCCACAGCAAAAAGCTTGACGCAATCAAAGCGGCCGCCAAAACGGGAATTAAAAATTCGCTAAGCATAAACGCCTGAATTGTTCCTTGCATATTTTATTGTTTTTATTCGCCCGCGCCCGAAAAATATTTCAAAAAAATCATAAAAGCGCGCTTTTCAAGGCGCGGGCCGCCGCTACTTCGATTTTTTCGGCGAGCCGCAAAGCTTCGCCTCGAGCTTCGGCAAAATAATTTTGCAGGCCTCCTCGACCGTGTCGGCGTAGTCGATAAGCTTTAAATCGTCCCTCGCCATCACGTTGGCCGCAACGAGATTTTCGAGGTTCAGGGTCTTTTTCCAGAACTCCCGCCCGAAAAGCACCAGCGGGAAGGAATCCCTGATTTTCGCGGTTTTCATGAGGGTTACGACCTCGCAAAATTCGTCGAGAGTGCCCATTCCCCCCGGAAAGACGACAATCGCCTTCGAGAAAAATATAAGCCAAAACTTGCGCATTATAAAATAATGGAAGGGGATGTGCATGCCCTCCGATATGTATTCGTTGGCGCGCCGCTCGTCGGGAATGTAGATTGTAAGCCCCACGGTTTTGCCGCCGGCCTCGCTCGCCCCGCGGTTTGCAGCCTCCATAATCCCGGGGCCGCCGCCCGACATTAGCACGGGGGTCTTTTCCCGGGGCAGATGTTTTTTGTTTATCCAAAGCTGAAGCTGCATGGCAAGCTCCCGCGCGGCGGTGTAGTATTTCGACATCGCTACGTCCGCGTGCGCCATGCGCAGGCTTTCCCTATGCTTTGCGCTCGGCTTTTTGCCCTTGAGGGATTTTTGAAGAGCCGCCAAATTGGCCTTTGCGACTTCCGGGCTTTTTATGCGGGATGCGCCGAAAAAAGTTATCGTGTTCTCCACCCCGAAATGCTCGAAGGCGATTGCGGGCATGATAAGGTCGCGCTGTATGTTTACGAGGCGAATGGCCATGTTGTCGAACGCACAGTCTATGGGCTGTTCGGCGAGCTTTACCCTCGAAGAATCGGGATTGTCAAACTTCGGGGCGGGCGATGTTGCTTTTTTTCTGGCCATTTTTTAATATTATCGGAGAGTTTTAGTTTATTTATCGGCGTTTTTAATCGCGCTTTTAACGTAGTCCGCGCCCGAGGCGGAGGCCGAAACCTTTACGGGTATTATCGTTTCGGTAAAGCCCGTGGCGTTCGCGAACAAAAAGCCCTCGCCAATGCTCGCCGCCTTTATCGGGACAATCACGCGGTCTTCGCCCTCCTTTACGACCACTTCTGGCATTACGACGCTGCTTGGAACGTTCGTTTTCACGTCGATTTTATACCCGCCCTCCGGGGCCCTGAAGCCGATGTAGAAAACGACGTTCACAACGTCGCCGCTTTGCATGTTCAGCTTCTCGGGCGAAATCGAAATTTCGGACGGGTCGATTTTAAACTGGCCAATCCAAGACTTGCCCGCGCTCGTTTCGATTTCAACATCGTAAGTCTTGTTCGCGGGAAGCGGAGGGACTATAAAGTTGATGGAGTTGCGCGTTATGTTGCGTATGTCCGCGTAAACGGGGCCGAATTTGACCTTGTCCTGCGAGTTGAAGCCCCTGCCCAAAACGGGGACTACCGAGCCGATCGGCGCCCTTTCAAACGCCATGTTCGCCACGTACTGCGAGACGGGCTTTAACGTGTACACCACGTCGCTTTGGAACTGCTTGGGGTACTGCGCGCCCGTAGAGGCGTTCGAGGTCAGGTATTTTACGACGTAGTAGTACGTGGCGGACTCCCTGCCCTTGGGCAGCGTGTACTCGCACTCGTAAACGGAAACGCCGTCCTTCTTCGAGGCCTCCTTCATGGGTCTCATGCCGCCGTCCACAACGAGAAACGGAGCGATTGAACCCTTTACGACGTTGCCGTCGCCGACGCTCGCGCTCATCGAAAGCGTGTATATTCCGGACGGGTTTTCGGGAACCTTTTCGGGAGTCAGGTTTGTGATGTTCGAGCATGCGCCCGTCATGGCGATTATTGTTGCGCCCAAAAGCGTTTTTAAAGTATTTTTAAGAGTCATAATTTTCAGCGTTAAATTTATTGCATAGTAGTCTTAAAGTTTTATGCGTAAAGAGCAAGACAAACTTAAGCCAAGTTTTGCCCCCGCCCCGACCGAGGGCGTCGGAATATATGTCCACGTCCCTTTTTGCGCGAGAATCTGCGAATACTGCAAGTTTTACAAGACTTTTCCGAGCATTTCCGACATTTCCTTTTACCTCGAAACCCTCGCCGCCGAAGCCCGCGCCCTCTTTGAAAAATACCCCGATTTCAGGGCGCAAAGCATATTCTTCGGCGGCGGCACCCCCACAAGCCTGTCGATCCAAAACCTGCCCATTCTCTGCAAAAATTTTGAAAAATTCGCCGGCAAGACGGAGTGGACGGTGGAGGCCGCGCCCTCCACAATCACCCCGCAAAAGCTGAAAGCCCTGAAAGACGCGGGCGCAAACAGGCTATCCCTTGGCGTTCAAAGCTTTTCCGAAAAAACCCTGCGCGCCCTTGGCTGCCCCCACCCGACGAACGCCGCCCTAAAAGCGCTCGACGCCGCCTTAGAAGTTTTTGAAAACGTGAATATAGACCTCATCTTCGGCGCGGACGGCCAAACCCTATCCGAGTGGGAGGCGGACTTGTCCAAAGCCGCAAGCTACCCCGTAAAGCACATCAGCGCCTACTGCCTCGAATTTGAAAGCGGAACGGGAGTCTGCGCAGGCAACGCCAAGGCCCTGCCCCGCCAAATAAGCGAAACAAAATTCCTGCGGCTTGCAATCGCCTTTCTCGAAAGCCGCGGCTTTAGGCATTACGAAATTTCAAACTACGCGAAAGCCGGCTATGAATGCGCCCACAACCTAAACACATGGCAAATGGGCGAATGGGTCGGGCTCGGCCCCGCCGCCGCAAGCCAGTTCGGCGGGCTCAGAAGAAAAAACCCGCTCAGCCTCCCCCTCTGGAAGAAAAACGTCGAAAGCGGCTGGGAGCTCAGCGAAGACAAGGTTGTTCTCGACGACCAGGAAATGCTGCTTTCCTCCATAATTTTCGGCCTTCGCATGACTGACGGCGTCGACATCGGCCTCCAAAAAAAACGCTTTCCGAAGGCGGACTTTTCGATATACGAATCAACCGCAAAAAGGCTTCGGGAATCGGGGCTGTTGGAATTAAAAAACGGAAAAATCCGCCTTACTAAAAAGGGAATACCGCTCGCGGATTCTATCGCCCTCTCCTTCGTTTAGGCGATTGATTTTGGCGAAGAAGTTCGTTGCTTCGGCAAAAAGAAGTCCGGAATGAATGTAAATTCTATTCCGGACTTCTTTTTGCTCTTGCGCCTGCTTCTTCATCCAAAATCAATGCGCCTAAACAAGAGCGGAGCCCTTGACCCTCGGAAGCTCCGCTTCCTCTCTGTGATACATCGGCGCGGAGCCCCGCGCCTCTTGCCAAAAGACGCATTGCTTCGCAATGGCTTCTTTAAAGAAAATCCGAATAAAAAATAGTCTAATTAAAAAAATAGGGAAAAGAAAACCGTTGTAATCTATCTGGTTTTAGGCGGTAGGATTTTGCGTTTAGACAAGGAACGAGAGAAAAAAGGGCTCGGAAATAGAATTAAAAATTCATTTCGAGCCCTTTTTGCCGAAGCGACACAGTATAAACACAAAAGCCTCCGCCTAAAACGATTTTGGATGACGGCTCAAGGCGCAAGAAAAAACCGCGATAGGCGCATACCATGTATGTAACTATCGCGGTTTTTTTGAAGCAACGAACTTCTTCGCCAAAAGCCTCCGCCTAAACGAAATCGGTGGCGAGGATGAGATAGTCTTTGCATGCTATCTTCAAGGGCTTCTCCGAGACTATCCGCCCGGGCTCGAAACCCGCCGCCGATTCAGGCAGAATTTGCGCCCGCCAAATCGTGCGGCGGACGCCGTCCCTCTCGAAAAACGCCCCGGGGAACGGCCTGCTTACCCCCCTTATCAAATTGAAAACCTCACGCGCGCTTTTTGAAAAATCAATTCGCCCGTCCTCGGGAGTGCGCTTGCCGAAGTAAGTCGCCTTTGAGGCGTCCTGCTTTTCAAGCTTTGGCGAGCCTCCTAAAAGGCTGTCCAAAGACCTCGAAAGCACATCCACCGCCGCCGCCGAAATTTTCGGAAGCACGTCGCCGACATAGTCCTCCGGCCCGATTTCCACCTTTTGCCGGTCGACAATATCGCCCGTGTCGAAGCCCTCCTCCAAAACGTGCAAAGACACGCCGCAGTAGGTCTCGCCGTTGATTATCGACCAGTTCAGCGGCGCGCGCCCCCTGTATCGCGGCAGATAGGAGCCGTGCATGTTGTACGCGCCGAGCTTCGCCGATTCAAACACCGCCGGCGGTATAAAATTGCGGTAGTATAGCGACAAAATAAGGTCGGGCTCGAGGCTTTTTACAAGCTCCGCCCACTCGGGTGCTTTCAGCGACTTCGGCTTGTACACGGGAATCGAGTTTTTCAGCGCGAGCGACTCGCAAGTCTCAAACCACTGCTTTTCGTGGGGGTCGGTGTCGTGGGTGAAAACGGCGGGCACCGCGCAGCCCCTGTCCAAAAGCAGTTTTAGCGACTTGTACCCCACGTCGCTAAAGCCGAAGAACACGACTTTTTTTTGCGGGCTCATTTTCCGCCTTTGGATTCCTCAAAGCCGTAGGATTCGCGTATTACATATTTCGGGCGAGCCTGCACTATTTGATAAATTCTGCCGACGTATTCGCCCAAAAGTCCGACGCCCACCATCAAGATGCCGAGCATGAAAAATATAACGGCGTAGGGAGCGTAGTAAAAAATGCCCTCGCCCAAAACTACGCGCTTAAAAAGCAGGTAGAACACGAGCAAAAGGCTCATGAAAGAGCAGAAGAACCCGAACAGCGTAAACATCTGCAGGGGCATAAGCGTAAAGCCCGTAATGAGGTCGAAATTAAGGCGGATGAGCTTGTAGTAGCTGTACTTCGACTCTCCCGCAAGGCGCGCGCTGTGCTCAACCTCAACGTCGGTCGGGTTCGCCGCGAAATGGTAGGCGAGCGCGGGGATGAACGTCGAGCGCTCGTTGCTGGCGATTATGGCCTCGACGATTCTGCGGGTATAGGCTCTCAGCATGCAGCCTTGGTCGACCATTCTAATGTCGGTCATCTTGTCGCGGGCGAAGTTCACGATTTTGGAGGCGTAGCGGCGGCAGAAAGAGTCCTCGCGCTGTTTGCGCACGCCGCCGACGCAGTCGTAGCCCTCGTCGATTTTTTGAATGAGCTTTGAAATTTCCTCCGGCGGATTCTGCAAATCGGCGTCGATTGTCACGATGACGTCGCCGCGCACCCTTTCAAACGCCGCGATAATCGCCATGTGCTGGCCGAAATTCCCGTTAAAGTCTATGACCCTTACGGTCTCGGGGTTTTCGTCGTAAAAGCCCTTGAGGATTTTTCCGGAGGAGTCTTTGCTGCCGTCGTTTGTGAACACGACCTCCCACGGGCGGCCAATGGCGTTCATGCTTTCCTTCAAACGCCTGAAAAGTTCGGGAAGGTTTTCCTCCTCGTTGTAGACTGGAACAATTACCGAGATAAACATAAGAAATATTGATTGATTTTTATACGATGGCGCGCCCGCGCGCGTTTGTCAAATTTATACTCATGCCATAGCGAGAAAGCCCGCGCCCAAAACCGCGAAAAAGAGCGTCCGAACCCATTTTTCGGCGCGCCAAAAGCCCGATTTTAAAAACAGCCCTCGCAAAGAGCCGCAAAAAACCGCCGTGAGCGAAAACGCCGCAAATACCGACGCCATGAAAACCGCCCCGAAAACCAAAATCTGGTTCCTCGGCGAAAAATCCGCCCCCGCGTCGACAAACTGCGGCAAAAAACCCATAAAAAACATAAGGACTTTCGGGTTCATAACGTCCATGAAAAACGCCGTCGAAAACAGCCTTAGCATAGACTGCCCGGAATTTTCCAAGCCCTCCAAATTCGGGACGGCGGCCTCCGCCTTGAAAGACTTATACGCCAAAAAAAGAAAGTACGCCGCGCCCGCGCACTTCAGCGCCGCTATCCCGCACCTGGACGATGCCACCACCGCCGAAACCCCCGCCGCGCAAAGGGCGGTGTGCACTAAAACCCCGCTCGCGAACCCGCCCGCCGCGACAAACCCGCGAAGCCGCCCGCGCGCCACGCTTTCCATAATCACAAATAAAATATCCGGCCCCGGCATAAAAATCAAGACCGTCGCCGCCGCAAGAAATTTTATTAGAGAATCTATTTCCACTTGCGTATCCTAAAAAAGCCCAAATAAAAAAATACTCTTATAAAAAAGTCCTATTAAGAAAAGAAGAAAATATAAACATAGCAAACCCGTCTGAGATTATCCGAATATAAAATAGGCCGTTAAAAAAAGAAAAAAAATTACAAAACGCAGAGAGTCCGCTGATTTAGGCGAGAGGATTTTGAATGCAGAACGAGTATTGAAAACCCTTCAAGGACGCGCGGTGTATTTTAATATACATAAGCGGTCTTGAAGCAAATTTCAAAAACCGTTGTGTGCCATTTTAGGCGCATTGATTTTGGATGCAGTTCAAGGCGCGAAAAAAACCTGCAATAGGAGTGTGCTTAACGCACATGACTATTGCAGGTTTTTTGAAGCAACGCCGAAATGCGCCAAAAGCAATCGCCTAAAAAAAATTTAGATTGAAAGTATTTTTATTTTTGAAAAGCTCTTACTCCATGGACAAGGAAAGCATACTTAAAGCTCTCGCGGCGGTAAAATACCCGCCGTACGACAAGGATATTGTAAGCTTCGGAATGGTGAAGGAAGTGCGCATAGACGGGCAAACCGTCGCCGTCGGAATTTTTACGGGCGCAAGCGCCGAAAAAAACGCCTTAATTGAAAAAGCCGCGGCGCGGGCCATTATGGCGGCGTTTCCAAATTCGCGCCCGCAAGTTGTAATGCTCGGCGAAGACCCCGCAAAGAAAAACGCGGCCATTCCGAACGCCGAAACGCTCAAAAACGTAAAATACAAAATTGCCGTCGCCTCCGGCAAGGGGGGAGTCGGCAAAAGCACCGTGGCGGCGAACCTCGCGAGGGCTCTCGCTAAAATTTACTCCGCCGAAGGCGTCGCCAAAGTCGGCCTTATGGACTGCTACATACACGGCCCGAGCGCCACAATCATCTTCGGCAAAACTCCCGCGCCCACAACCGACGGCGAAAAAATCTTCCCGCCCGTCTCCGGCGGAATCAAGACGATTTCAATGGGCATGCTCGTCGACGACTCGCAGCCGCTAATCTGGCGCGGGCCCATGATTACAAGCGCGATAAAGCAGTTCGCAAGCGACGTCGAGTGGGGCGAGCTTGAATTTATGGTTTTGGATCTGCCCCCGGGCACGGGCGACGCCGTAATAAGCGTCTCGCAAATCATACCGCTAAGCGGGGCGATTATCGTCACCACCGCAAACAAGCTTGCCGAAAAAACGGCGACACGCGGAGCAAAGCTTTTCGGCAAGACGAACGTTCCCGTTTTGGGCGTGGTGGAAAATATGGCATACCTAAAAATGCCCGACGGCTCTAAAATGAAAATCTTCGGCGAGGGCGACGCGCATGCCTGCGCGGGCGAGCTTCAATCGCAAGTCCTCGCCCAAATCCCGATTGACCCGAGCCTGCAGGGCGAAAATCCGTCCGCCGAAATCCTCGCCGAGTTCGACCTCCTCGCGCAAAAAATTATAGGCGCCCTAAAAAAATAAAAACGCAAAGCGGCCGATTTTTCGGCATATTCGCAAACAAAAAACCGCGGCTTTCGCGCTTAAAAAACGCCGAAGCCGCGGTTTTTTCGCGCCCGAGCCTGCGCCCCCACCCCTAAACCGCGGGCGGAAAATCGGGCGAAAGAAGGTTTAAGGGATATTTGATTATTTCGATTTTGCCAATTTTATTTTTATCGGCAAGCCTAAGCAAATCGAGCAAGGCATTTGTCTGAACCTCGCCGCCGAGGGAGACCTCCAAAGCCTTGTCCGGATTTCGCCCCGCGAACTCGGCAAGCCGCCCGTCGAGATTCTGAAGGGAGATTTCGCGATAGCCCCAAGTGTATGAGCCGCCGCTTACGCTTACGCCCTGGTATTCGGGAATAGGATCGCCGAGCCTGTCCGAATTTTTCGGGTCGAAAACCGCGACGCCCACAAGGGAGTCCGCGCAGCCGTAATACAAAAACCACTTGCCGCCGAAGAACACGAGCCCCTCTATAAAAACCGTGCCCTGCGCATACTGGCCTTTGCGCTCGAAATCCGCCATCGGCCTAAAAAACGGAACGTCGAGCCGCGCAACAACCTTGAACGGGTCTTTCAAGTCGAACAGAACCTGGCCCGCGGCGTATGTGCCCTCCGCAAACCGCCTGTCGGCGTCCTTCCCCCGCGAATTTTTGCCGTTATATAAAACCAAAATGCCGTCCTTGGTCTTTATAGCGGCGGGGCCGACCTCCGTCAACGAGCTGTCGAAAAACCCTCGGCGCGGCGCTATTAGCTCCCGCAAAGAGCCGTTGGGGTTTTCCGCGGGAGTCCAGTTTACGAGGTCGTCGCTTGTGGCGGCGTAAATCCGCGCCTCGCCCCAATACATAAAATACTTGCCGCCGACTTTTGAAATTACGTATTTTGACGGATTTTTTTTGCTCTGCGCCACAACTATCGCGGCGGACTTGCAAAACATGTCCTTATACTTGCCGCCGTAGGCCTTCAAAAACGCGGGGCCGTGCTTTTGCCAGCTGCGCAGGTCGCGCGAGGTGGCCACGCACAGCCTCGCCTTGTGCTCCTCCTTGCTCCAGCCCGTGTAGGTCATGACGTAAAGGCCGTCTTCGGTGCAGGCTATGCGCGGGTCTTCGCAGCCGCCCGTCCACTCAAATTTTTTCGCGGCGTCGTCGGCGGGGTAAAAGACGGGCTCGGGGTTTCGCTTTACCGAAACGCCGTCGGCGCTCTCCGCAAGGCCGAGGCGCGAAGTGCGCGAGCCTATGCCCTGGCTGGAATTGTCCTCCGCCCTGTAAAGAATGCAGATTTTGTTTTTGTAAACAGCGGCGGCCGGGTTAAACGTGTCGGACTCCTCCCACTTGACCGGAGCCTTGCGCATAGGGCAGTTAAAAACGCTTTCGGGATTCGGGCTGATTATCGGATTAACGCCCTCGGGGCGCAAAAATCCGCCCATCGCCCAGGCGGGCAATTTGTTTTGGGACTGCGCAAAAGCCCCCAAGGAAGCCAAAACGCCAAATAAAAATACGGCAAAATTTTTCATATTCAAAATATGCTTAAAAAAATTCCCCCTCAAAAGCAAGCCCTTAACCTTCGGAAGCTTCGCTTCCTCTCTGCGCTCTTATAGAGAGAGGGCGCGAGTTATCAGGGCTTTCAAAAACGTTTTCGGAGCGATTTTTCGGGAATGTTTAATTCCTCGCGGTATTTGGCGACGGTTCGCCTTGCGATATTGGCGCCGCGGCTTGCGAGAGTCTCGGCGATTTTTGAATCGGAAAGCGGCTTTTGCGGGTCTTCGTTTTCCACAATTTCGGCTATCGCCTTTTTTATAGACGAGCTCGAAATTTCCGCGCCTTCGCCGCCGCCCTCGATTCCGCCGCTAAAGAAGAATTTTAGCGGAACGATTTTATGGCGGGCTTCGGCGTATTTTTCCGCTACGGCTCTGCTTACGGTTGTCGGGTGGACGTTTAAAATTTCCGCCGCCTGCGCCATTGTAAATGGTTTTAAGAAGGCCTCGCCCTTCTCGAAAAAATCGATTTGCCGGCTTAGTATGGCTTCGCCGAGGCTTTTTAGCATTTGCTGGCGGCGCTCCACCGCCTCGATTACAAATTTGCCGTCGCGGATTTTTTCCTTGATGAAAGACGCGTCCGCCTTTGACAGCCCGCCCCGCGCCACCAGCTCTCGGTAGGCGTTGTTTATTTTAAGCGCCGGCACGCCCTCGTTTGTGGTTTGCACAGTCCAGCGCCCGTTCGAT
>JAGBOM010000101.1 GCA_017633865.1 Opitutales bacterium | reverse complement strand
AGGCGGAGGCGCGCGTAACCGCCTTCGGGTGGCTCGGCAAGTGCATCTTCTTATCGCAGGGCGGCCTCGAAAACGACGACACCCACAAAAAGTTCGAGACAACCGACATGCGCGAATGGCAGTTCAAATGTCCAAAGTGCGGCAAATACCAGCCATACAAATGGCAAAATATCGAATGGGACAAAAACTACCGCGACGAAAACGGGCAGATAGATTTTTCAAAGGTGTACAATTCCGCCAGGCTCGTGTGCGAATTTTGCAAATTTGAAATTCCGGACTCCGACGCGAACAGAAAGATGCTGAATTCCGGCGCTAAGTTCGTTCCGCAAAATCCAAATGCGCCGAAGTCAAAGGCGGGATTCCACTGGAATTCCCTGGCGTCCATGTCTTGGGGAGAGCTTGCGGAAATGTATCTCCGCGCGAAGGAGTCAAGCAGGCGCGGCGACATAGAGGGCTTGAAAAATTTCTACCAGAAGCGCCTTGCTCTTCCCTGGGGAGATTTGGAGGAGGATTTTACTTTGGATATTTCGCCGTCGGGATATAGAATGGGCGACGACTGGGAGGTTGAGGCGGCTGTCGGCGCAAACGGAGCGATTATTCCGCCGCCCCACGAAAACAAAAACCGTGTAAGGCTTCGGTTTCTTACTGTCGACGTCCAGATGGACCACTTTTATGCAGTTGTGCGCAGCTGGGCCGCAAATGCTTCAAGCAGGCTCATTTACTGCGCAAAGCTCCAAACTTGGGAGGATATCGAAGTTCTGCGGGACAAATTCGGGGTTTTTCACCAATTGGTTTTTATCGATGCCGGGTATTCGACGTTCGAGGTTTACAGAAACTGCGCAAAGCACGGCTGGACGGCCTTGATGGGCGACGGCAGAAAGGATTTCCCGCACAGGGTAAACGGGAAAATCGCGCAAAGGTTTTATTCGACGGCGCGCCATCCGCTGGTTTCCGACAAAAAGTGCAGAATGCACTATTGGAGCAATCTCGGAATTAAGGACACCTTGGCGCGTCTCCGCTCGAACCAAAATCCCGACAGCGGCGCGACTTGGGAAATCCCCTCCGACGCCCCCGAAGACTACCTAAAAATGCTCGACTCCGAGCAGCGCGTGAAAAAGGGAAATACTTGGGAATGGCAGCAAATCGGCAAACGCCCGAACCACTATTGGGACTGCGAAGCCATGCAAGTCTGCGCCGCCTATATGATGAAGCTTTTTAAGGCCGAACAATAAGTCTATATTTCTACGATTGATTTTAATTCCGATTTCTGCTCTTCCGATAGTTCCGCAGGTTTGCCGAATTTCTTCCAGAATTTTTCGTTTTTTCCAAAATACAGCTGTATCCTTACAGACTTTTCGGGCATTTCGACGCCGAAATGCGCCAATATTTTTTGAGCCTGCTCGCAATTATATCCCAAGCGGCCAAGGGCTTTTACGAACGCGCATTTGCCAAAACCCATAATTTTTGGACTTTTGGAAACTTTGCCTTCGTTTGATAATTTTGAAGTTTCGGATACTCTTGAATCGTTTGGAACTTTTGCAATTTCTGATTCGCTTGATATTTTTGCACCGTTAGGAAGTTTTGGAATTTCGGCTCCGTTTGATAATTTTGAAGTTTCGGATACCTTTGAACCGTTTGAGACTTTTGCAACTTCCGCTTCGCTTGATATTTTTGTACCGTTAGGAAGTTTTGGAATTTCGGCTCTGTTTGATAATTCTGAAGTTTCGGATACTTTTGATATATTGTGATCTTGTGAAGCTTCGGCCTCTTTGGAAATTTTTGAAACTTTGGGAAACGCAATAGGCGCGTTCTCCTCTTCGATTATTTTCATCGCTTTTTGCCTTTCGGCGCCGTTTTGAAAATCGGCAAACGACTTTGCGCTTTTTACGAAAAAAGGCTTGAGCGTTTTCAGGTTTTTTACGAGGTACGAAACCCCGTCGGCGTTCTTTTGTACAAGGCGCACCGCGATGCGATTTCGCCCTACTTTCACTATGTATTTTATTCCTTTTTTTAAGAATAATTCTTCCATTTCTATTTCTCCTATCCTGCGAATATATTTCGGTTTTTAAAAATTTTTCAGGAGCTTGGCTCCCGAAAAATCATTCCTGTTTTGGGCGGTGAAATAAACGAAGCAATCGATGATTTTCCCCGTCGAAAGCTCGCATTTAGCGGTTTTCCTCTCGTAGAACTTCGGGTGGCATTCGAACCTGTCTATGACAGCCAGCGCCGCGTCGGACACGCGGTAGACTTCAACGGCTATCCGGTGCCCTATCCCCTTTTTGTCGAACAAATAAGGCAGCTTGCCGTCGCTTGTTAGCGGATATTTTTCGACTGTTTTCCCCTCGTCCAAAAATTCCGCCGACATCAAATCCATTATAAAATGGTTTGTTTTTCCGCGTTTCAGCGTCCCGTAGACCGCCACAAGATTTTTACGCATACGCAAGCCTTTCCAGTTTCGAGATATAGTCCCTGCCCAATCCGAAAAATTTCGCGCCGCGAATAATCTTTTCCAGGTATCCCGCGCGGGGAACGCCGGCCTCGGAGTTTTTGTCTACGTAGACGAGGGCATTGGCTATGCGGTTTTCCCCGAGGCAAAGATCCATCCGCAGCTTTGCATACGCGCCGACATGCACCCCCTCGAAAAAGTCCAGCGCGGCTTCGTCGGACGCGGAAATCTTCCACACCACCCCCGACACGCGGGAATTTTCAGATTTTACAATCGTCGCCACCCCGCGGGAGTTTATCGCGAGTTTGTAGCCTTTTACCGTCGCCTTTGCAACCGCCTTGGAATGCGGGCACCGCGAAAGCATTTGCGCGGGGTTCATATTCGAGCCGTACGCGAAATATAGCCTACCCATTTCGCGCCTCCCAAATAAATCCGTACTTTACCAGATCCTCCACGAAGCTTTCGGGGGAATCAGACCGGACGGCGGCGTTGTTGTAGAACTTGCACCTTTCGGACATCTCCTTCATGAAGATTTCCTCCGAGGACATGGGGTTGAAGGAGGAGAATCTGAGCGCGCCGATTATTTCCTTCGGCGTGCGCCCCTTGACGATTCCGCCCCCGAGCATTTCATATTTTTTTGTTTCCATAATTTATTCCCCTTTCTATGCGGCGAATTTCGCCGCGCGGTTGTCGTAAAAATTTATCAAATCCGAATCGAGGAACTTTTTAAGCTCCGCCTTTTCCCCGCTTTGCACCGCGTTCTTTTTGCTGAACTCAACGAACCTCGCGCAGAAAAGAATCCAGTTTTTGACCTTTTCGAATTCCACGCTTCCGCTGTGCTGGCGGAACTCAACCGTGCGGTGCCTCCAGTAACTCTGGCTGTTGAGCTTGAAGTAGCGGCTGCGGCCGGTAATTTTGCTTTCCAAATCCTGGAGGGTCCTTGCGGAGCCGATTTTGCCTCTCCAGCCTCCGACCCTCATCGACTGGCAGAACCGATTGTCCCTTCTGCTCGGGGGCATGAAGGAGTCGATTATGCTTTCGAGCGTCGCGTAGTTTTTGTAGAGGTTTTTCCAGACTCTAATATCGGCCTTAAAATCGTCCGTTCCAAGGTGGACGTGCAGCCCGCAGCATTTTTTGATTTTCGCGCCCGCGCCCACAAGGGCGTCGCAAACCTTTTTAAGCTCGTCCAATCCCTCCCGCCCTTTCAGAACCGGGCTTACGATTTCAAAGCCGCCCTCTACGGAGGCGTCTGAAACGATCTTCCAATGGGTTCTTGTCGTATGGTTGTAGCTTTCGCTTACGCATTCGACGCCGCTGCGCCTCAGCGCCCCGCAAACCTCGCTTTTGCTGTTGTGGATGATTTCCATTTCGACGCCGAATGTCCTGTTGAAGAAAAACCTTTCGGCGAGGAATTTTCTCGGATGCGCGACCCCGTAAACCGAGGCGTAAACGTTTTGCACAAATCCGTAGCCTACGCCCATCGCTTCGGCGACCTGCTTGCGCGTCATTCCGAGCCGCAAAAGCATTTTGATTTTGTTAGTTTTGGTTGTGGCCTGTTCGAGTATGCTTTGTATGTTTTCCATAATTGCCTTTCCTTGTTTTTGCGGCCCTATACACGCTCTTTACTCGATTTATATCAAGTTATATATCAACTATTTATGAAGATTTATTTTTAAAGATTTACGCTATTTTGCTTGACTAATTTTTCGCGAAATGGATAGGGAAAAAGCCCGAGCGCCAAAGCCGCGATTTTGCCCGCATACGCGTTCGCAAAGCGACGCGCCCTTCGGGTTTTTGCCGTCGCGCGACGCCGGACGCGCTTCGCTTGATTTGACAAAATGTCAAATTGCATGGACGAAGACAAAAACGCAAAAGCGAAGGCCCTCGCAAACGGGATAGAAGTATGGTGCTCGTTCGACGAGCTCGTTTCCTCGGACGCATTAAAGCCGAATCCGAAAAATCCCAACAAGCATCCCGATTCCCAAATAGGGCTGCTTGCAAAAAACATAAAATATCTAGGCTGGCGCCATCCGATTACGGTGTCCAAGCGCAGCGGATATATCGTGGCGGGGCACGGCAGGCTGGCCGCCGCAAAAAAATTGGGGCTACAAATCGTTCCGGTCGACTACCAGGAATTTTCCTCGGACGCCGAGGAAACGGCGGCTCTTGTCGCCGACAACCGCTTGGCGGAGCTTTCCGAAACGTCCGAGGACGATCTGAAAAAAATTCTTTCGGAGCTCGACGGCGAAATCGACATAGACCTTACGGGATTTTCGGAAGCGGAGGCAGAGCAGCTTTTGCGCGAGATTGATTCAAAAGAAATCTTGGACGAGGACATTCCCGAAGCTTCGGAAAATCCTATTGCGAAATTCGGGGACGTATTCGAATTCGCAGGCCACAGGCTTATGTGCGGGGATTCCACCGACGCGGCGCAGGCGGAAACCCTCATGAAAGGCGATGTCGCCGACATGGTTTTTACCGACCCCCCGTACAATGTCAACTACGGAAGCGGCGGGCGGAAAATCGAAAACGACAACTTGGGAGAGGAGTTTCCGCGATTTTTGGAGAAAGCCATAAAAACCATTTTCGAACATTCTAAGGGCGCGATTTACATCTGCATGTCCAGCTCCGAAATCGACGCCCTCCAATCGGCGTTCAGAAGGCTCGGCGGGCATTGGTCGACATTCATAATCTGGGCTAAGGATACTTTTACCCTCGGCCGCTCCGACTACCACAGGCAATACGAGCCGATTCTGTACGGATGGAAGGACGGCAACCCGCACTA
This sequence comes from Opitutales bacterium, assembly GCA_017633865.1. Classification (GTDB taxonomy): domain Bacteria; phylum Verrucomicrobiota; class Verrucomicrobiia; order Opitutales; family Intestinicryptomonadaceae; genus Intestinicryptomonas. Next base: position 15,791 of record JAGBOM010000101.1, on the reverse strand, counting down.
CTTTTGCGCGGACCGCTCGCAGGGCGATGTTTGGGAATTCCCCAAGCCGAAGAAAAACGACGTCCACCCCACGATGAAGCCCGTCGAGCTTTGCGAGCGCGCGATTTTGAATTCCTCGAAGCCCAAGGGCATTGTTTTGGACTTGTTCGGCGGCAGCGGCTCGACGCTAATCGCCTGCGCCCAATCAAAACGCAAATGCCGCATGATGGAGCTCGACCCCAAATACTGCGACGTGATTTTAAAACGATATCTCGCCCTTTATCCCGGCACTAAAATTTTGAAAAACGGGGAAAAATTCGAGCTTGATTAGTTTCTAACAAGCCAAGTTTTTTCAAAAAAAACCTCAAAATAAATCTTTTCAAATAGTTGATATAAAGCTTGATACAAATGATTTGTAGAGCGTATATAGGCGGCGTTGAAAGAGCAAGACATGATAAGGAAAAACGACATCTTAATGTATTCAGAGATTTTGGAGGAAGGCGACGAATCCAGGCTTATGCTGGCACTGGAAGACGAAACGACGCCCTCGAAAGTTCCGATGGTAAAAACGATGGAGCTAAATACGGCGATGGAAATCCCGGCAGTCAATTTCTTCGAAACAAAATTCTACAAAGTCGTTGGGCATACCGAAGAATCAGATACAAAAGAGACAATCGTAAAACGCTATTTGCCCGAATCTAAATGGGCATTTTAGGATTATATGTACGATACCGGAATGGCGACTGTGTCCTTGCTTATGGGCAATAAGTCTGGGCGCAAAGATATAACTGCCCCCAATCCCAAACGCTTCTTTCCTTTTATTGAATCCAGGACTTTAAAATTTTTGATATCCGCTTTGCTCGGAGTGGCGGTGCGCTTTATTTCAACGGGATATAACGCAAGATTTTCCTCGATAATTAAATCTATCTCTTTTCCCGTCTTATCCCTGTAAAAATAGAAATTGGGCATTTTGCCGTTATGGATGTAGCTCTTTGCTATTTCGGAAACGACAAATGTCTCCATCAAGGCACCCGATAAAATTCCGTCCTCCGCGCTTTTCGAATCCCAAATGCGGCATAAATAGCATACAAGCCCCGTGTCGTAAAAATACAGCTTGGGCGTTTTTATAGCGCGCTTGGTTAAATTGTTTGAATACGGATAAAGCAGGAAAACCAGTCCCGAAGTCCGCAAAACCGATACCCAAGACTTTATAGTCGCGACAGTAACATCGCAGTCTCTTGCCATATCGCTATAGTTTAAAATTTGTCCGGTCCTAGCGGCCGCGACGGAAAGAAATTTTATGAAATTGTTTTCCTGGGCAATATTTAATATTTGCCTCACGTCTCTTTCCAGATAAGTGGAGACATACGAGCGATAAAAAGACTGCCAATCCATATTGCTGTTTGCGACAAATCCGGGAAAAGAACCGCGAAATATGCATTCGTACAAACTTTCCGAAGTGTAGGGAATCAATTCATTGTTTATTTCGGAAGAAGGCAGAAACGGCTTTCTAAAAGGCCGCTTTTGCTTTTCGGATTGCGATAATCCCTGCAGATCCAACACCCCGACGCGCCCCGCCAAACTTTCGGACACGTTCTTCATAAGCGGAAATACCTGCGATCCGGTTATCCAATAACTGCCCGGCTTCTTTTCCTTGTCAGCAATCATCTTTATATACGGGAATAATTGGGGCGCATATTGGATTTCGTCAATTAAAACAGGCGGTTTGTATGTTGACAGAAACAGCCTGGGATCTTCCTGCGCAAGAACCCTGACTTCGGGATCGTCAAGACTCACCGAAATTCTTTCGGGCTCTTTTACGTCTTCAAATATAGTCGTTTTCCCGACTTGGCGCGGCCCCGTTATTAGGACTACCGGAAAAGATTTCGAAGCCTGAATTATTTTGGGGGTAAGAGTTCTTTTTAGATGCATTGTTAAATCCTTACATTGAATTATCGAGTTTATTTATGACTAATTTATAGTGCCGATATAAATTAGTCAATAGTTTTATCGTAAAATTTTCAGATTCAAGGGATTTCTTTTTGACAATGCGCCAATTCCAAATGGCGATTGACTACTCGATAGGCTTTACGGAAGAGGAGGTTTTGGGAATCCTCGCAATCCAAAAAGAGGAGCTAAAAAAGACCTTGCAGTCGTTCTCGGATTCTGGAAGCTCTGCGACGAAGCGGCGCCTAGACGAAATCAACTCCATAATTTCAAGCTGCCAGCAGGCGCTCCAAAAAATGAATCCGAAAAAATACGGCAAAGCAAGCCGATTGCGCTATGCCGATTTAAGCGGAGGATTCCCGAAATGAAACTCCGCAAATTTCTAAGCGGAATATTTTATTCTATAGGCGACGCCTTCGATTCCGCCAAAGTTTCCCCGCGAAGGGGAACCCCGCCGGGGGCGTACCCTACCGACGCCAAAAACGAGCTCACCCCGTACACGAGGAGCGAACTCGTCCGCCGCGCCAGGTATTTGGAGAAGAACTCCGGACACATTCGCGGGACGCTGCGCGACATGAAAGTCTACGGCATCGGCGACGGGATCCGCCCGAACGCAAAAAGCCCGAATTCCGACTGGAACCGCAATGCCGAGGAGTATTTCCGCAGCTGGTCGCGAAAATGCGACGTCACAAACCGTTTTTCCTTCCGCGAAGTCCAAGGGTTGGTGTCGCGCGCAATAGACGTCGACGGCGAAATTTTTGCTGTAAAAACCTACGACGCCCAAAAGCGCCCGAAAATCCAGGTTTTGGAAACGCACCGCCTCGCGGGGGAATGCCGCGAAGAAGGCGCGCAGTCGGGAATAAAGTTCGGGAGGTTCGGAGAGCCGCTATTCTACTATTTTAAATCCTCCGACGATGCGCCTATAAGAAAAATTCCCGCGTACGCCGTTTTGCACATATTCGAGCCAGAGCGCGCCTCCTGCATACGGGCTTTCCCGGGCATACAGCATTCTATATTGGACGTTCTCGATAGGAATGAAATTCTATCGCTTGAAAAGCACAAGGTAAAGCTAATCTCCGACATCGCGCGGATTATCACAAGCGAAAACTCCAACATAGACGATTCGGATTTTAGCATAAATTCGGAAAATTGCGAAATCCGCGAAACAAATCCGCGCGACATAGAAAAAAAGTTCGGCGGCAAAAGCTTCAGGCTAAACCCCGGCGAAAAAATAGAGGCGTTTGAAAGCAACATTCCCTCCCCCACTTTTTCGGGATTTTTGGCCGAGCTTCAGCGCAGCGGCTCCCTCGGGGTTCTCCCCTACGAATTCGCGGTCGATCCGTCATCGGTGGGCGGCGCGGGCGTGCGGCTAATCCTGTCGAAAGCCCAGCGCTATATCGACGACCGCGGCAGAACGCTCGACGAAAGGCTGAACTATCCCGTATGGATGTTCGTAATAGGACACGCCATAAAAACGGGCGAGCTCGAAAACCAAACAGGCTGGCACAAAGTCGCGTGGACGCACCCCAAACGCGCCACCGTCGACGCGGGGCGTGAGGAACAGCAGCAGCGCCTCAATGTCGAGGCGGGGCTAAAAACCCTTGAAAACGCCTATTCCGAATTGGGGCTGGACTTTGAGGACGAAATGCAAACCCGCGCCTCAAACGCGCGCCACATAATGCGCCTTGCGGGGATTGCCGACAGCGAGCCCATCCCGCTTTGGATGCTCTACAAGCCCCAGGGCAGCCAGGTCATAACTGTGGATTCGGGGCATACCGAAGCTTAAACTCCCAAGTTTTGCCGGCGATAATTGACGCGCGTCAATTATTCGATTTGACAATTCGGCGTATTTTAATGGAAACCGAAAAATTTTTACAAATGTCGTTTAGGGCGTGGAATATCCTTCCCGCCGCTTTTTTGGAACTGTGCAACCGCGAGGCCGCGCAGCCGCCGCATATGCAAAAAGGAGGGGCTCCCGAGGGCGCGAACTTAGACGCTTTGCGGGAATTTTTCGCGCCTTTTGTAAGGCAGCGCGCGAAATCCCGCATAGACGAAAGCGGCATAGCCCACATCGAAATTCGCGGGGCGCTGTTTCAGGACGAAGCCCCGTTTATCGTGGCGGCATACGGAGGGACGGGATACGACGAGCTTTTGGAGGATTTGAAATATGCCGAAAAAAGCGCGCGCGGAATATTTCTTAAAATCAATTCCCCGGGCGGACACGCTTCGGGGAACGCGAACGCGGCAAAAGCCTTCGCCGCCTCAAAGCTCCCCGTGGTCGTCCACGCTCAGGATTATTGCTGCTCGGCCGCATACGCAATAGCGTCGGGCGCAAACTACATCTTCGCAAACCCCGACACGCTCGCTGGAAGCATTGGGACGATTCTACCCTTATTGAACGAGGAGGCGCTTTGGGAAAAGCTCGGGATAAAGCCCGACTACATTACAAACCGCGACGGGATCTTAAAGGCAAGCGGAATGCCCCCGGGCCAGTCCGCATTGGAGCGCCAAAGCCTGCAGCTCGAAACCGAATCGTTTTTCGAGCTCTTCAAAAGCCATGTTTTAAAATACCGAAACATTCCCTCGGAGGCGATGCGGGGTCAGCCTTTTGTGGGATTTAAAGCGCTGGAAAACAACCTAATCGACGGCATTCGCGGCGAATCCGCCGCGTACGAAAAGCTGCTCTATTTGACAAAGAGGCAATCTGTATGAACAAGCCAAACACACTGCAGGAAGCGGTTCTTCTAATCGAGAATTCGCAAAACAAAATCGACAGCCTCTCCGCGCGAATCGAATCGCTGGAGGCGGAAAACTTGAAGCTTAGAAGCCGAAACGACGAGCTTTCCTCGGAAATTTTCGCGCTTAAAAGCTCGGTCGAAAGCGAGCAAAACGCAAACGCCGAATTAAAGTCTAAGCTCTCCGGGCTCCAAAAAGAGTACGACATCCTTTCCGCGAAGGATATGGACGTCGAAAAGCGGGCCTCGGCGCTCGCCGCTAAAATCGCGGGCGAATCGGGGATAGAGGCGCCCGTAGAAGCCCCGCTGGAATCCGACGAGCTTTCGATGCCGGAAATCTCCGAGATGCTCTCGAAATCCTCGGGGAGAGAAAAGGCGATTCTTATGGAAAAATACGGGGAAAAGATCTCCGCATATCTGCGCGAAAACAAATAATTTGAAAGGAAACCCACATGTCAAACAACATAGCCCCCGCGCTGAAACGCGCGGTAATTCTTAAATCCGCGATGGCGGCGTTCAAGCACAGGCTCGTCTCTCTCGGGCTTTTTTCAACCGTTTTCAGGGACGTCCCCCTGGAGGGGTCGAACGACATCGAAGTCCCGTACTACCCCCTCGAGACCGCCGCCTCGAAGGACTACAACGGCACGTACCAATTCGACGACGGGGATTTGCAGTCCAAGAAAGTCACGGTAAACCGCAGGAAATACCAGTCCCTAACCTACTCGTCGGAGGAAAAGTCAAGGCAGCCCTACTTCGACCCCGAACAGCTCGGCCGGCTAAAAGGCGCGAAACTCGCCGAGGACATTCTCTGCGACATCCTCTCCTGCGTGACGGCCGCGAATTTCGGCCCGGCAGCCGTTACCGCGAACGCCGACGAATTCGACGCGGACAACGTCATAGACCTGGAAACTGTCTGCGACGAATCCGACTGGCCGGACGCGATGCGCGGGCTCGTCATAAAAAGCTCGTATCTTGGCAATCTCAAAAAGAACATAGTCTCGGCGGGCGGCGAAGGGAATTTCGGATTCTCGCCTATCGCTAAGGAGCTTCCGGAGCTGTTCGGATTCAGGCTCTCGCGCTTCAACAGGATTCCGGCGGGAGGGGAAATGCTCGCGGGATTTGCGGTTTACCCGAGCGCGATTTTGGTCGCGCTATCCCCCATAACGCCCGCCCCAGAAGTGCGGACGGCGCTTTCATCGTACGAGACCTACACCGACCCCGAAACGGGGCTTACGCTAGAATACCGCTCCTGGGGCGACCCCGACTCGGACTCGGCAAAAAGCATTATCGAATGCAACTACGGATTCGGCGTCGGCGAAGCCTCGGCGATAAAGAGAATCTGCGCATCCAGCTAGCCTATGAATTCGCACATACTAATCGGATACGCCTTCGACAAAACGCACAGGGTAATCCTCGACGGAGCGCCCTATGCGCAAATCAAAAAAGCGTACATTCAAACGAAGGTAAGCGACAAGTATTCCAAGCTGGAAATTTGGTCGAGGGCAAACGGCCTGGAAAAATCCAAGCGGCTGCGCAATACTGAAGGCATTGCCGGCGCGGTTGATTCGGCCGACGGGGAAACTTCGCCGGGGGATGATTTCAAAATAGACGAACCCGCCGAAACAAAACCCGCCAAAAAACGAAAAGGCAAAGCTTCATGAAGCGCATGCGAATCATCCGCCCCGAGCATACCCACTCCGATAGCCTGCAGGTTTGCGCGGCGCCGCAAGAAACGCTGGGATTTCACGGAGCAATTCCAACCGTGCAAAGAGCGGGCAAGGTTCAGGAAAAACTCGTCAGCAATTTAACCGCCCAATCAAGCGTCTCCGAAATAGCCGAAGAAATAAAAGCCCTAACCGCGCTCGCAAACGAACTGCGCGACGCCCTCGTCGAAAAGGGCCTTATTAAGGATTCTGCGTAAGAATTTGAATACGATTCCATATTCGGGAGAGCTTTTGAAAAAAGCTCTCTTTTTGTGAACTACAACAGCCCCGCCATATAGAGCGGCAAATACACAATATCATCGCTTACCCGAAGATCCGACGAGTGCAGAACATAAGGGGTATGAAGCTGTTTGCCGAACTTCTTTATAAACTTGCGCATGGAAGCAAGGGCGTATTTTTTGCCTGACTTTACCTCTATCGGCGATACGTTGTGGCTGCTCGTCGCCCTGCTTTTTGAAACGAGAAAGTCTATCTCCATTCGCTCGGAAGCGTCTTCCCTATTGGAATTCGAATAGAAATACAAGTCGTGCCCCGCCGCCCGCAGCATTTGGGCGACGATGTTTTCGGTTATCATGCCTTCGTTAATCTCCAAAGTACCAAAAAGAAGCTTTTTGTACAGCTCTTCCGACACTATGCTGTTTTCGTCAAACGCATGGCTTATTAACAGCCCCGTATCCGCCATATAGCATTTGAGCGTCATTCTGTGCATGTTCAGCTTCAACCCAATATTCGGGGCGGTCGAATTGTAGCATATGTTTGCAATCATCGCGTCTGAGAGCCAAAACATTGCGTCTTCGTATTCGCGGAAACGAGCCTCTTTGGATATTGAGGCAAGGTTGAATTTCTTCTCGTGCTTTTGCAGCTGCGATGGGATTTCGTCAAAGATGCTCTCGACTTTCCTTTCATAGGACTTTGCGTATTTTACTATATCAGCCCTGTAAAGAGTTAGAATATCCCGCTTTACTTGGTCTACCTTCTCGAAATCTTTTGAGTTTATATATTCGTTTACCGCCTGGGGCATTCCGCCGACAATCAAATATTGGCGAAAGACATCCATAACTTTTCTGTGCATTGCCTGCCCCAAAGGTTTCCTTTCGGAAAAGCAATTTGAAATTATAGGCATCAGGGCTTCGTTTTTTGTCGCCCACATAAATTCCTCGAAATCCAGCGGGTACATTTTTATGTGGCGCTCCTCCGACGGAATCACTATGCCGCCGACATTCGCCTTTATCGACATTAGCGAGCCCGTTTCGAGATAGTCGTACCTCCCGTCGGAAACAAGATATTTTACCGCGCCTCTGGCTTTCGGAAACATCTGGACTTCGTCGAAAATTATAAGCGACTCCCTTTCATATAGGCGGACGCCATAGTAAGCCGAAAGATACGTAAAAAACGTGTCCAAATCGTTGAGATGGCGCTCAAAAATATCCTTTATATCGCTGCCTGCGCGGTTGAAATCTATAATAATATGCGACTTGTATTCCGATTTCGCAAATTCTTCGGCGATATAGCTTTTCCCAACACGCCTTGCCCCGTCTATTAACAATGCGGTTCTTTTGGCGTCGTTTTTTTTCCAATCAAGCAATTTTTCGTATATCTTGCGTTTCATAGGCTTAAATCACGTTTTCAAGGTTTTACGGAACAGCTTAAATCACGTTTTCAAGGTTTTTACAAGCAATAATTTTCACGTTTTCAAGATATTTTTTAGACGATGAGTCATCTAATTATTTTGACAAAGCCCATATTTGTATGGGCTTTTTTAGTGAAGTAAAATCTGCGCTTAGGGAGATATTTTCCGAATTCTCCCAACCTGTAATCTGGCGCGGGCGTGAGATGAACGCGATAATTGCCGAGGGGCAAGAAGCGGTGGAATTGGAGTCTGGCGGGTTTGTCCCTGACTTTACTTTTAACATAAAGTTTTTGGAGTCGGAGCTTGGCGGCGAGACTCCCCATATCGGCGAAATCGTCGAATATAACGGCAAGCAATACCGCATACATTGGGTTTCTGTGCGCACCAATCGCGGACAAGTTGAAATAACCCTAAGGCATATCGACAAATGAGCGTGGATTTTCAAATTATCACCAAAGATTTTGAAGACGCCCTTGTCCGATATAAAGTCGCATGCCAGAAAGATTGGCAATTTGTAGTTCGCCAGCAGTCGCGCATTGTAGGCGAAAAGCTTTTAAAATTCACGCCGCCTAAAACTGCGGCTATCGGTAAGCGCAATGTTGCTCGGGACATTGGCAAAGTGTTCGCAGATCTAAGCGGTACAAATTGGGAAGACAAGTCGCTGAACAAAATATGGCGGGCGGGAAACTTCGAGGGCGTAAAAAAGGCTCTTGAGAACCACCCGAACAAGTCCGAAATGCCGATTTTCAAATACAAGCGCATATTCGCAAAGCCCGTCAGAAATATCCACAAAGCGGCTATCGGCAAGAACGGCAGAGTGCCGAAAAATTGGCGCACGCAATACGCAGTCGCGGGTAAAGGCGAGCTTAAAAAGTATATACGCAAGGTTCAGCTTCAAGTGGGCGTTGCAAAGTCTGGCTGGCTTGCGGCACTTACAAAACTTGGAGGCAAAGCACCAAGCTTTGTAAATCGGCACGGCGTTAAATACGGCGGATTTATAGACGGCAATAAGGGAGACAACCCATTCTTTACACTCATAAACAGAGTTTCGACATTCCCGCAGGGCGGGACGCCTATGAGGATATTAAAACGGGCTTTTGCCGCCCAAATGAAGGCGATGGAAAACAATATCAAGCGTCTTATGGACAAATCTGGAAGAATTTTTAATGAGAAAAGAACTTGAAAACATACTTTTTGACCACTTGAAAACTTCGCTTTCTGCGGAGCTTAAAACAATGCTCGTGCGCGGGCATTCGACGGACGACAGGCATATTCCGTACATCTCCATAGATGTGGGCGAAATAAAGCCTTTCGGAGATATGCTTGAATCAGACGGAATCTTTGAAGCCGAGGTAAATGTAGCCATTGCGGATTCTGCGCACGATATAGACTACAAATACCTTTTCCCTCGCATATCTGAAGTTCGGGCAATTCTTGGAACATTTGCGCTCGAAAATGACAAATATCGTTGCGAGGGCTTGTGGTTTGAATCGGAAACAGACGCCAGAGACGACAATAATTTAGGCGTTGTTTTGACGTACAAACTCGTATTCCAGAGATTGTAAATTTTGACACGCATATCTTTTGTATGGCGAACGAAACATACAAACTTAGGGGCACAAAACAGCCGATTTCATTCGGCGTCGAAAAGCTTACAGGCTACATAGTCGACGCGACAGAAGAGACGGTCGAGGGCGAAGAGCTGGAAGTCGAGAACGAGGAAGGGAACGTCGTAGCGCACTTTTCGGGATTTGGCATTCGCATTAAGCGCACTGCGAGCGTCATTCCGCTTGTCGGGACGACAGCTCCGAGTCCGGGAGACACTTTCACCATTGGCGAAAACTTTTCTTTCATCGTGAAATCAGTCAAGAAGTCGCGGGCGAGAAAGGACGTTGAAAAGTGGGACTTGGAAGGGAATTTCTACCCCGACGTTCCGCTTGCAGAGGTCAACTGATGGAAAGCTTTTACGAGGCCTTCATAAATTGCAATCATACGGCTTTGGGCAGACGCCTGAAGCCGTTTTCTCTAAAACATTGTCTCTATCTGGAAGCTATCGGCTCTCCCGTAATGAAACTCATAAACGGCGACGAGGCGGAAATCGCCCGCCAAGACTTGGAAGTCGCCGTCATCGTCTGCTCGTCGGACGATGTAATAAATGAATTGAGGCGTCCGCATTTGCTTATGAAGCTTTACAGCTTTAAGCGCGGATTAACGGCATTCCTTTCGTATCTGACGGACTTTATAGCCGTTCCCGAGTTTTGGGATAGAACCGACTCGGAAACCACGCTCAACGCGCCTTGGATATTGTCAAAAGCTATGCTTTTGCTCTCTAAAACGTCTATAACGCTAAACGAAGTCTGGAATATGCCTCTTGGCGAGCTTTTATGGTATTGCGCGACATTTGCCGAGCAGGAAGGAGTCGCGCAAATCCAGTCTGACGAGGAAAGGCGGATAATCGAGGAGGTGCAAAATGGCAAGTAGCAGCATACTCGCGAAAATCGGGCTAAATTCGGCGGGATTTAAAACGGGGCTTGCCCAGTGCCGAATGGCGGCAAGCTCTTTCAAGAAATCCGTAGGCGGTATGTTTTCGGGCATCGGTTCCCAAATTTTGGGAGCTTTCGGATTGACGGCAGGAGTCGCAGGACTTGGCATGCTTACAAGAAAAGCGATCGAGACCGGTAGCCAGATTTCCGATATGACCTCTCACCTTAGAATAGGCACCACCGAGCTTCAAGTGCTGCAATCTGTGGCAAGGGACGCAGGGGTCGATATGTCCAAGTTTGAAATGGCCCTAAACAACCTCAACCTGCGCACAGCGGAAGCGTGCGAGGGAAACGACAAATACCGCGAGGCGTTTGAGCGTCTCGGTATCGACCTTAAAAAGTTTGCGACTCTGCCTATAGAGCAGAAGCTTGCCGAAATCGCAAACGGCTACAAAAATGCGGGAGAGTCCCTTGCATCTTTAAATGATGTTTCAACATTGCTCGGGCAGAAAGCTGGCCCGCAGCTATTGGAGGTATTGGACAGAATCTCCACCGAGGGAATGGAAAGCCTTACGGCATCGGCAATAAAGGCGGGAGAGGTTATGGACGAGGAAACTATCGCATCTCTCGACAGGGCAAGCGACGAAATCGGGCGTTGGCAAAACAGGTTAATTGTTTGGTTCGGAAACTTTCTATCCGATATGGGAAGCTCCATAGGCCGCCAGAAATGGGGGCTTATGATTGGCATGAAGTTTGCCCAAGCGGGCGAATTTATCGAGGAGGCGTTGAGGAATATTTCCAACTACATTTTGGCGGTATTTTCGTCGGTATTTAGATATTTGAACGGGGTGTTTGCCGACTTTATAGTTCCTATACGCAATGTGTTTTTTAGTTTTATTGAGACTGTCGGCGGCGCGCTTTCGAGGTTTATAAGCCTGTTTTCGGAAGATTGGAGCAACGCAATCGACAATGCAATAGACGGCATGAGGCGTCTTAAAGACGAGGCAAACAGGCTTGCACAAAAGGACAAAGGAAAGAGTTTTGGGCAGATTTTCGAGGAAGAAACTTACGCCGCCGCCGAAAATAACGCAAACCGCAAGCGTTCGAACCTATGGTCGGCAAAAAGCGTTGACTGGTACAAAACCCAAATAGAAGCCAAAGAATCGGCAAGAGAAGCCGAAAAACAGTCGGTTATCTCCGCAGAGAAGCTCCGCAAGGCAAAATACCAAAAAGCCGACTCCGAAGTCGAAATCAAGAATAAAGACAAACGCTCTGGCAAATCCCAAAGCAGATATAATGACTCGTCTTTGGCAAAAATCGGCGGCGGCGGGCTAACTGCCGCAAGATACGACGTTTCGGCACATCAGCTTTCAGAAGCTAAAAAACAATCTAAACTGCTTCAAAAGATTGTTGAAAATACTGAGAAAAAAGCGGAAACGCCTAATCTTTTAATGAAATAATTTCTTGACATGACTGTATCTTTTTTGATACACATATGGGCGAAAAAATGAAAAGGAACGAACGCATAGAGGTTTATTTTTACAGAACATCGGCTGGTAGAGAACCTGTGCGCGAATTTCTGCAAACCCTTTCCGACGAAGAAAAGAAAATCATAGGAACGGACATCAAGGTTGTCCAGTGGCGGTGGCCTACGGGAGAGCCTTTGGTGAAAAATCTCGGGAATTCCGTTTACGAAATTCGCTCCACGCTAAAAAACAGAATTGCCCGAGTTCTTTTTTCCCAAATCGGCGATAAACTCGTTCTTTTGCACTCTTTCATAAAAAAGACGCAAAAAACAGACGATAAAGACATTAAAATGGCGATAAAAAGATTAAAGGAGGTATTAAATGAAAAAAAATAAACATATAGGCTCTTCTTTCGACAGCTTTCTCGACGACAACGAAATCCGCTCCGATGTCGAGGAATTGGCTTCGTGCAAATTTCTTGCAATCAAACTCTCCGAAGAATTGGAGTCAAAAGGCATGACCGTTTCGGAATTTGCAAGAAAAATGGGCTCCACGCGCGCGGTAGCCACGCGAATTCTAAATCCAAAAAATACAAGCCTGACATTTAAGACCGCGACAAAGGCGGCTTCCGCTCTCGGAATGAAATTCAAAGTCCAGCTTGTCGAGGCCTAAGCATTTAAAAGGAGCTCTCCGCTAAAACGGAGAGTTTTTTATAATATCATATCGAAACGCCTTCAAAAGATTGGCAAAAAGAGATCCCCAACCTTTTGATTGAATAGGAAATTTTGGAATTTTCTCCTTACCTTTCTCCTCACTTTTCTCCCCACCTTTTATAGTGTCGGTGGAATAATTTTTCCCGTCGGACGCCGGCAATTTCAACTGTACGATTTTTTCGTACACTTGGCTAAATCCCTCTTCATCAGACAGTTTTCTTTTTAGGTCGCTCCGATAGCGGCGGGCATTGTTTGTGTCTGTAAGGGCTTCCACAATGTCGATAATCGAAAAATACCATTCGCCGTTATGCTCAATCCTGCGAATATTTTTGCCCTTGAATATCACAAGCCCTTTGTTGTTTTCCGGAAGTTCTTTTTTCGGCATGGCTAAATATTTTGTTAATGCTTCCATTTAGCACTTCCCATTCTTTTTGACAAGCCTCCATTTTTTATGCGCGTACGCTTAAAAAACGGAGAGGTTTGTTTTTTGAGGGATTCGGGGGAAAGGATAGTTTCCGCCGATTCCGTTGCGACGTGTTCTGCTATTTGGTTTTGCTATCCGTATTCGGCGGCGGTTTCGCACTGCCCGATAGTAAATAAATCAGTCCACCCGATATGGGCGGGATTGTACTGCAAATCGGTCTCAATAAAAAAGCACGGCGAAGGCGCGATTATCACCGCCCAATACGAGGGCTCGGAGTCTTGGAGTTCCACGAACGATTCGCGCGAAAACACAATAGAGGTTTCCTGCACAATGAGGGAGGAGCCTATAGAGTCCCATCCGAATTTCGAGCGCTGGGCCGGAACGCCCGAGAGCCCCAAAAGCGGAATATTCGACGAGGACGGAAAGTTCGCGGGCTGGAGCTCAAAGACTGACGGCGGCAAAATAATGGCCGGGGTAAAGTCCTATTTAGTGCCGTCGTATTCCGCCTCCGTAAGCTACGTTTCAAAGACGAGGCCGGGTCTCGGCGGCATAGGCTCGATGGGCGGCGCTGCGGGGCTCCCATCCGTCGGAGGCAAGAGGCAGTGGATGTGCACGGGCATTTCATACGCCACTATGGCCGACGGCAAGTACAAAGTGTCCGCCACATATCTATTAAGCGGGCCAAACGGTTGGAACAAATACATTTATGGTTAAGGATTTCGGGAACCAGAAGCTGCCGCGCTTCAAGGCGGGAGAGCCCCTTTTAGACCAGGTTACCGCGGAAAGGCTAAACGACATATGCTCGATGATAGAGGCCTGCCGCCTGCAAAACGGCGTAGGGTACGCCATGAACCGCGGCTACGGCGGAACCACGCTTACAATTCTCGACAGGGAAGCGTCGGCGGCCTCGCCCAAGCTTCCCCTAACCGCATACAAGTCGGGCACAGGAGATAAGACTATAAAGCTCCGAATAAGAAGCGGCACCGTATGCGACATTGAGCCGACGATAAACGGCATGGCAATAAGCTCTGAAAAAGCGGAGCTTGAAGTCGCGCAGGAAGGCGCTTTTTACGTCTTTTTGCAGCTGGAATTCGAGGATAGGTTTATGGAGCTTCCCGATTCCGTATCCGTAATAGCGCAGGAAACAACCGAGCACGAAGATTCGCAGACAATCGCCTATATTACGCTCGCAAAGGTAGTTGACGGGAAAATCTACAATTTTTTAAGCGGAAGCCTGGGAGCCGAATTTTGCTCGCCGAGGCTTCTTTATTGGCGCGTATGACTTTCAGCGAGGAGATAGGCCGCCCCGTCCGCCTTTACGGATTCATGGGCACAAATACAGAGGCGGACGATAAGGTGTTCGCCGAATGGAGCCATAGGCCCGTCGGGATTTACGCCTACCAGCATGAGCTTTACAAGACCCCGTTTCACGACGGCGCGCCTAACGCAAGAAGCTATTTCGGAGTCAATATACACAGCGGCAACACGAATTTCGAGGGCAGACTCGGCGAGGAGGTTGAAATTTTAGGCGTCGGGATTATTTGCGAAAATCCGCTTCCTACCAAGCCCGTTCCGCTCGTCTTTAAGCGCATCGCATACAACTTGCAAACAGGCGCAATCGGGGACGGCGAGCCCGCGGTTGATTTTGTGTATTTGGGGGATTTTGCGTTCTCCGAAGACGAGATTAAAAGCTATCTAATCGGCGGCGCGGTAAGGAGGTTCGCCGGCGTCGGGCTTGACCTTCCCGAAAGCCGCTCCGAATTCGGCTCGTTTTCGGAATTTGAGAGCTCGTTTTTTTATGGGGGATTCGAGGAGCGCGGAGGATACCTGAATCTGAACGAAGGCGCCCTATATTACGACGTTTTCGACGTCGAGGAAAACACGGACAAAACTTTCGACCCGACGCTTGGCGGCGGCGAGAACGGCCGCCCCCGCGAGCCCGAAAAACCCGATGCCGAAGGCCCTGAAATTTGACACCGCCATAATTTGTATGACGCTTTTCATCGACGCCGACAGCAAAAAACTCGTCCAGAGCGAGACATCCGAAAGGGCGGTCCCCTCCCCCGTATTTATGCAGGGCGACAACGAGCCCCTTGTCGTCCGCCTTCTCGAAAAGGCCGAGGGGGTATATGCCGAAAGGACGCTCGTCCCCCGCCGCGATTTTTTGAAGGTCGCGATAGCGAGATTCAAGGGCTACCCCAAGCTCCTTACCTTCGCAGATTCCTACGCCATAAACGAGGGCGGCCACGCCGAAATTACGCTGCCCCTAAACACCGTAAACATCGAGCAGGCTCTCGGCGACTCCGAGTCCGTCCCGGCGTATCTCGAGGTCGAGTATTCCACTTCCGACGGCAAAATCGTGACGGTCCTGCAAACGACGTGCACCGTTAAAAACGACCTGATAGACGGAAGCCCCGCAGCGGAGCTTCAGGACAGATTTTACGACAAGCCCCAAATAGACGCAATGCTAACCGCCGTTTACGACGAGCAAGACAATCCGTTGCCTGAGAAGGGGAAGTGGATAACCGTCAAGGTCGCCGATGGAGTTTACACCCAAAAATTTGTAGGAATAGAAGAATGAAAAAGCTGCTAATATTTTTATCGGCATTGTTCCCGCAATTTGCGCCCGCGCAAATGCAGGTCGTAGTGGACGATAGCGGCAGGCTCGCCTACCCTCGCGAGGCGGATTT
>JAGBOM010000100.1 GCA_017633865.1 Opitutales bacterium | reverse complement strand
TCAAAATTAGTCTAAAAGATTCTTGCTAAAAGAAGGAAGTTTAAGAAAAAAGTATTAATTTTGCCGCTGATACTAATATTATAAAATGTTACTCAAAAAAAAACATACAAAACGCGGAAAGGCTCTGCTCTATTTTTTAATGCCGCGCTTTGCGTTGTAGAATATGAAGGCAAGCGAAAGTACTACAAATGCGGCCGCCCATACGTATGAAACTTTCAGGCTTAGCGCGAACCCCAAATTTTTATTCCAAAATATGTAGGCGTAAACGATAAAGCCCATGAACGCAGCGGGAACTATCGCCACAACCGCGGGCTTGCCCTGCCTCCAAAGCCAAACGGACGCCGCCATCAATGTGGAATACGCGAGCACTTGGTTGCCCCACGCAAAATAATTCCAAAGCATGTTGAAGCTTTCGGAATCCATGTTAGACCATATTAAGAGCGCCGCCACCAAAATCCCGAGCGGCAGGCACGTTAAAACTCGTTTAAGCTTGGAGCGCTGGTCGATTTTTAAAATTTCGGCGAGGCTTAGGCGGACGGCTCTCATGGCGGTGTCGCCCGAAGTAACCGCAAGAATTATAACGCCCAAAACCGTCAGCGCGCCCATCCACGAGCCCAAATAGGTTTTTGTGATTTTTATTAGGACGCTCGTGGCGTCAGAATGGAACATTTCGGGGAAGGTGTTGTAAACGGCAAGCCCGCCCGAAGCCCAAATCATGGCGATGAGCCCCTCCAAGACCATCACGCCGTAAAAGGACGACCTGCCCTGCCGCTCGCTTTGAATTGTGCGGGCGATAATCGGGGACTGCGTCGCATGGAAGCCCGAAATTATCCCGCAGGCAATCGTGACGAACAAAAGCGGGACAATCGGGTGCCCGTTTGCGGCCGTCCACTTCTGCATCGCGAAAGGCTCGCTTTCGCTTAAAAGCGACGGGTTGTGTATCATCGCAAAGCAAAGCGCGACAAACAGCGCGAATGTCCCCAAAAGCAGAACAGCCCCGAAAAACGGATAAATCTTGCCTATAATTTTATCCACCGAAAAGAGCGTGGCGACGATGTAGTATGCGAAAATCGCGCCCACGCAAACCCAGAAAAGGCCGGAGCCCTGCAAAAAAACATGCCAGCCCTTGCCGGCCAGAAAATCCGAAACCGGCTCGAGGAAGTTGGTTGAAAAAAGCTTTGCGGGAATGTTCACAAAAACGGCGACGACCAAGAGCAAAAGCAGTATCGAAAATACCGAAAAGAACTTAAAATACGAGCCGCCCAGATTGTCCCTAATTAAAATCGGCAAATTCGCGCCGCCGCGCCTTACCGACATCATTCCCGACAAATAGTCGTGCGTCGCCCCCGCTATGATGTTGCCAACGGGTATTATCAAAAACGCGATTTCGCCGAACTTTATGCCTATAATTACGCCTATTACGGGCCCGACGCCCGCGATGTTTAAAAGCTGGATAAGCATATTTTTCCAGTGCGGCAGGGGCAGAAAGTCGACGCCGTCGCGCTTGTAAAACGCTGGCGTGGGCGTGTCGGTTGGCGCGACGATGCGCTCAATCAGCCTCCCGTAAGTAAAATACCCCGCGACAAGCAGGATTATTCCGATAAAAAAATACGCCATAGGTTGCGATTTGCCTATTTATCGGGCACACTACCCCCTAAATCAGGAAAAAGATACCATTTTTTGATGGTGTCAGAAAGATTGTATTTTAAGGTGTTTAACCATGTGGACATGTTTTTACTACCATTCCGGACACCCAAACAGAGGATACCAGCCATGTGCTTTTTATTATTCAAAATCAATGACATATACTGTCCACGTGGTTTTTGTTTTCTATTAAAATTCTATTATCCTTATAACTTATTAACTTTTTTCAAAAACAGTTTCTTCTTTTTCACCTTTTATTATACTCAGAATATGTTCTCTAAACTTTTTAGAAGAATAAACATCTCGATCTATTTCATCTATTCTACATATTCTATCTAATAATGATATTGAATTATTTATTTTTTGTTGCAGAACTTCATTATTATGTAAAATATTTAAAAATTCTTCATAAAACTTGGCCGCTCTTCTTTTCGATGTATAAAAAAGCTCGGAAGTTGATATTTGATATCTTAAAATGATTAAAATATAAAAAAGCAAATTTTTATATTTTCTAGAATAGGAATTAGTTCTCAAATATTCTT
>JAGBOM010000012.1 GCA_017633865.1 Opitutales bacterium | reverse complement strand
GCTTTTACATAAACACGCCCGTCGGCAATTACAGCCCCGACTGGGCGATAGTCTTCAAGGAAGGCTCAGTAAAGCATATCTACTTTGTGGCGGAAACAAAAGGCGATATGTCTACACTTAATTTGCGCGGCATAGAAGACGCAAAAATCTACTGCGCAAGAAAGCACTTTGAGGCAATCAGCCCTGAAAACCTAACCTACGGTTTCGTCAGCAGCTACAAAGATCTAATCGACAAAGTGATGACGTAATTGCGCAAAAATAACTATTGCTTCTTACCTGAATATTCGTCCATTGAAGATACTATAAATACAGGTAAATATAATTTAAAAATAATAAATAAAAATGTTGCGTATTTTTTGCCTGCGGTGGCAGTATAGGTGCCGCGGAGGCAAGGTATGATGGCAAGCAAGGCTATGATTTCAACGAGCGGGTTTGAGAAGTTTGAGATTATTTCCAGAATTTGTCTAAAAAAACGCACATTTTTAGCAAAAACATCTTGACTTTTTATTAATAATATATTGTTATTTGTAGCGTAAAAAGCAAATGAGTAATAATATATTATCAGTTGTGCGAAATAAAAATGTTTCAACTTCGGATCTTATGAAGGTCGTGGCGGGGAATGTTCGCGCCATGCGTTTGGGGCGGAATATTTCGCAAAAGGACTTTGCGTCAAAGGTTGGAATAGCTCTTCCGACGTACAGGCGGTTTGAATCTACCGGCGAGATTTCCCTGCGAAAATTGGTGGAAATAGCCAAGTTTTTCGACCTCGTAGGAGACATAAAAAATCTTTTTACGAAGCGCGAATATTCTTCGATTGAAGAGGTAATAAAGGGAAAACCCAACAGGAAAAGAGCGTCTAAAAATGGATAAGAATTTTGTGGAGGTATGGCTTTCAAATTCGCTTGTCGGGCGCATTGCGCTGACGTCCGATGGCCTTTGCGCGTTTGAGTATGACGCCGATTTTCTTGAAAGCGGATTTTCAATTTCGCCGTATGTTCTGCCTCTTGAAAAGAAAGTCTTTATAGCCGAGCGCGACCCGTTTGACGGCAATTTCGGCGTATTTGACGACTCTCTTCCCGACGGCTGGGGCACATTGCTGCTCGATAGGTTTCTGAAAGAGCAAGGTAAGGATTTATCGAAGCTTTCCATTTTAGACAGGCTTTCGCTAATTGGCTCAAACGGGCGCGGAGCGTTGGAATATCGACCAGACAACAGCTTTGCGGCAAACGCGCATTTTAAGGATTTCGACAAGATTTCATCGGCGTGCCAAAAGATTCTCGAAGAGAAGAAAATTGACAGCGGCTCGCTTGAAGAAATTTACAAAAATGGCGGCTCGTCAGGCGGAGCCCGCCCAAAGGTGTTTGCGCAGATTAACGGCAAGGAGTGGCTTGTTAAATTTAGGTCAAGCTATGACAAAAAGAATATCGGCGAAATCGAATACAAGTACTCGTTGTTGGCAAAAGACTGCCAGATTGATATGCCCGAAACGCGCCTGATAAAAGGCAAATATTTTGCGGCGGAGCGTTTCGACAGAACTCCTAACGGGCGCGTGCACACAATCTCGGCGTCAGGATTATTGAACGCGTATTATAGGTTGCCGAGCCTTGATTATTCCGATTTGCTCGCCGTTTGCAAAGACCTTACAAAAGACCAAAATCAGATTGTCCAATTATTCCGCAGAATGGTTTTCAACGTGCTGATAGAAAACAAAGACGACCATTCCAAAAATTTTTCATTCCAATACAAAGACGGCTCGTGGAGGTTGTCTCCCGCATATGATATGCTGCCAAGCTCGGGCTTTAACGATATGCATACAACGTCGATAAACGGCAAGGGCAATCCTACAATCGACGACATTATCGAAGTCGCGAAGCAAGCGTCTATTTCGAAAAAGCTTGCGAAAAATATTCTCGATAATACAAGAGAAATATTGTCTAAAAATAATAAATAAAAATGTTGCGTATTTTTGTCTGGTGTGGTAGTATAGATGCCATAGGGACAAAGGTATGATGATAAGCAAGACAAAGATATCAACGGAAGGGTTTGAGAAATTCAAGATCACTCCTGAAATGGCGGAAATTTTCGAATTGCCGATGAAGGCGGTCGGGATTTGGGTTATCGTTCAGAGAAACGATTTTTACTATCGCTTGCGGAAGGTTCGTCTGGACGGATATTTCGCTTCTGACAAGTACAACAACCACCAGAAGATTTCCTGCAAGGCATGGACTCAGATGTTTGGCGGAGAGCGTTCCGCCAAGTTTGAATTTTTCAAGCTTTCTGTCCGCAAGCGAAAGTGGGTAATGTCGCTTATTGACGAGTTTTACAAGGTTCAGGAATTATCCAAGGTGCTTGAAGAATTAGGGCATGACGAAGTCATACTGCGCATTCTTGACGACACTTCCGCGGATCGCGCAGGCGGCAAATTATACAGCTCCATTGAAAGCGCGATAGCTTAGAAGAACAGGTTTTCGTCGGAGATGT
The DNA here is from genome assembly GCA_017633865.1 of Opitutales bacterium. Classification (GTDB taxonomy): domain Bacteria; phylum Verrucomicrobiota; class Verrucomicrobiia; order Opitutales; family Intestinicryptomonadaceae; genus Intestinicryptomonas. Next base: position 11,561 of record JAGBOM010000012.1, on the reverse strand, counting down.
TGTAGAGCCTCTTGATTTTCTGCAAGCCCTCGATTAGCGCGCGGCCCGACCAGCCTTTGCCCTGCCAGTACTCCTCGTTCACAAAAGAGGGCGAGACGATGAATATGCCGAGCTCGTCGGCGAAATTATTCCAGGAGGGCTTGTTTAACTGCTTGTCCCCAGAAAAATTTCGCCCGCCAAAGAAAATCAAAACCCTGAATTTGGATTTTGAATTTTCCTTGTACGAACTCGGCACGCGATACCAAATCTTGCAGTTTCTATTCTCCTTCCCCTTCCCCTGCACCTCCACATAGCCTATTTGCCCTTCGGCAAACAGGCTTGCAACAAAGATAAGCAGCATAAAGAAAAGAGAAAATTTTTTCATAATACTAATTTCAAATACGCTCTTACTACATAACCTGTAAAAATATGCCACTAAACATTGTGCCTACATTTTCGCCGGATATGGACGAGAACGGGATTGCCGCTTCATGCATAGGAATCGTCGATACATCTTTACAGCTTCTATCAATAAGCGCAGGTTCGTCCCAAACCTGCATTTCGACACTACTTTTAAAATATAAGGAATTTCATAGAAGAATTTTATTTATTCAGATCTACGAATTTCCAATTTAGAAAAGTCTATATCCGAAAGTGAAAAATTCTTAATAATCTCATTCGCTTCTTTTTCCGACAGATTTTTATAAATTGTAATGCCCTTACCCATAGGCCATGTAAGAGTAAGGATGCTGTATTTACTATCGTAGATATATGGCGGCAAACTTGGGATGCACAATGATACGATTTCTGTAATCTTATTTTTATGCGCGACGAAATATTTTACACATTCTTTAGGCTTAATGTATCCGCCCTTAAAAGATGGATATATCTCAACATAATGCGTACCTTTAAAATATAAGATAGTACCAGGGACATTATCATTACCATAAGTACACCAAATTGTTCCATCAAAATCATTATTTTTAGACGCAGCATGCGCCACAATCGGGATAACAATTAACGCTAATAATCTAATTATTTTAATCATACTATACCTGTACAAATTTATTTTATTCAAATGCTGAAGTTGGTAATCTTGTATTCCATCCCCAATGATTCCCTAGTAATGCACCAAAGATATCGCTAATTTGATCATATGTAAATCCTAATTTATACAATAATGTCGCCGTCAGGCTATTGCAATTAAAATCGTCAAGACCCATCGTTGTAGCACCGTAGGGAATCGTATCTTGCTTGTATGAATGATAAAAATCGTTAAGCGCATTAGCTATAACATCTCCTGACATCCCATTCATTAGCGGCAATTTGACGCTGTTTTCAGTCCCCCATGTTTTTGTGTCATAATCACATGAAGCGTTTCTGTATAAATTAAGCGATCCTTCCTTCCCGCTTATATCAGGTGAACTTGCAAAACTTCCATTCGATCCACCGCCTGAGGAAATACCGCCTGAAGAACTCCCTGCTGTGGTATTCGGAGTGAGTCCTGAATATGTTACTCTCTCTCCAGTTTGATTATTTTTTCCTTCAATCCATGTATGTTGAAACCCAGATACTCCTCTTTGTGATACTGCCCACTCCCATTCCGTTCCAAATAAATCAAATGACATAGAAGGAACATTTCCACAATACGCCAGATTGTTCCAGCCATCGGGGTAGCCGATAAGGTCGCGCATTTGCCACTTGCCAAGATCTGCTCGGTAGTTGCGGAAGAGGAATGCGTAGCCTAAGTCTTCGACATATGGCTTGCCTGTAAAGAACGATGTTTTATCGGTACTATCGGCGCCGAAGCGCGTTTTGTCAATAGCGGAATATCCCCCATCTTTTGCGATGCCAAGGCTTGTGCCCAGAATATCGTTAAACATTGCGTTGGCGTTCTCGCCGGATATTGCCAAAACTGGATTGCCGCCGCCTGCGTGCGGCTCGACACGCCAGCCACGATGTTTTCCTCGCCCGCGGGCAGGACCATGTCGCTTTGATATATGTTTTGAAGCGGATGTCGGCACTAAAAAAGCCCAGCGAAAACGCCGCAAACAAGACTGCCAATAGTTTTAATTTTCGGATTTTCATAAGAGCGCTTTCAATTCAATAAAATTTTCGTTTTAGCGGAAATTTAGTGGGCGGCAAAATTCGTCGCCCTCCCCCTTTGCGCGGCGGTCAGGCGGGAGCCTAAAACTTTTCGCATAGTGAATATGCCTAAAAATTTCAAGCACGCCTTACAGGCTTGGAATGTTAAAGATAAAAGTAAAGATGACTATCAGAGCCGCGAATCCATGATTAGATTTAGATCCGCCCAAACCTTGCCAAACAATCCCGCGAAAAAGTTTTCATTCCGCTCCGCGATTTTTCTTGCTATAATTAGTCTTTTTCTTGCCTGACGCCGCTTATAAATTTTTTCGATACCGTGTAAAAGAATATCGTGAAGACATCTTGCACATACTTTTCAAAAAAAATACGCGACTGCCGCTGTTTTTAAGAGCGCGAATTCTCGGCAAAAAATTGGATGCGCCATATCTTGTCGCTCTCGCTGTGTATAAAAAAATACTTGATATATTTAGGGAACATGAAATAATGAATATTATGACAACGGAAAATTATAATAATTTTAAGCCAATGGCTGTCGCAGAGCTTCTAAACGGAAAATATTCATTCGTCATACCGTCATTTCAACGCGGATTCAGATGGGAAAAGAAGCAAATAACCGATCTGTTGGAGGATATTGATAGATTCTCAAAAGAAAAAGACTCAAAGGTTTATTATTTACAGCCTATTGTCGTTAAGAAACAGCCTATCGCTGCTAAGGAAGATAGAGAAAAATGGGAAGTGCTGGACGGACAGCAACGTTTGACCACAATAAAACTTATTTTGGATTCTTTTAAAGATAGAGTTGCGCCGGATTTCGCAAAAAAATTAAAGGAAAATATCTATGAATTAGAATATCTAAGCAGGGAAAATTTAAACTTTGGCAAAATAGATCCCAGTAATGATATAGACAGTTTTTACCTGTACGAAGCCAAGAAGGAAATTGAAAATTGGTGGAAAGGGAAAGGTATTTCCATTGTAAATAGAATCTTCGAGGTGCTTACAGACGAAAAAGCAGATCGCAATGTAAAAATTATTTGGTATGCAGTAGATGAAAGTTATAAAGATTTGGACAGTATAAAAATTTTTAACCGCCTAAATAAAGGAAAAATCGCCCTTACAAATTCGGAATTGATAAAAGCGCTTTTTATTTTAAAATGGGAAAAAACAGATTCTGCATCCGAAAATCGCCTAAACCTCGATTGTTTTATAATGGAATGGAATCAAATGGAAAAAAGATTCCATGACGACAAATTTTGGTTCTTTTTAAGCAAAGACAAAGAATGCCAAACACGAATGGATTTACTTTTCGACTTTTTTACAGAAAGAAATGTTTCTAAAACGGATAACGATTGGGCTTACAGAAAATTTCAGAATTTATACGATTGCGATCCCAATAATGGAAATGGCAAATTAGATACATTCTGGAAGAGTCTTAAAATAAAAAATATGTCCGAAGCTTGGCTGAAAGTTCGAAAAGCTTTCGACCGCTTAATATCTTGGTATGAAGACAAATCATATTATCATTATATAGGCTACCTTGTAGCAAACGGCAAGTCGATTTATGAAATATACAACAAAATAGAGGACAAACGTAAAAACGCGGGCGAATGGACTAAAGAAAAGAGCATCGGCGCGTTACGCCAAATTATACAAGAAGAATTATCTATGAATATAGATTCAGTAAAAGAATTAAGATACGATGAGCCGGAAAAAATTCGCAAAATTTTGCTACTATTTAATATTGAATCTTACATAAAGCATGACACAATGCGTTTCCCTTTTGAAAAATTTTATAACAAAAAATGGGATATAGAGCATATAGATTCTAAAAACGACTCTAATGTTTTGCAGAAATTGGAGGAAAAACAAGGCTGGGTAGAAGTTGTATTGAAGGCGTTGGAAAAAGAATCGTTTTTTTCTAAAATAACTGACGATAACGATAATCCTATAGCCGGCTTAAAAGCGGAAGGCGAGACATTGCTGAAAAATTGGGATCAAAAAAAATTCCAAGAATACTACGCAAAAATAAACGTTCACTTCGGAGAAAACGGAAAGGCATCCGGAGACAAAGACAAGATAGACAATCTGACTTTGCTTGATAGTCCAACCAATCAGGAATACAAAGACGCCCCGTTTCTTTGCAAACGTTTTTGCATAATAACAAAAGACAAAAACGGGTCTTGCTTTATTCCCATGTGCACGCGCAATATTTTCTTAAAATATTACACCGCCGAGGATACATCTTATTTGGATCCCCTGCGCTGGTGCGAAGTAGATAAAAATGGATACATGAACGCTTTAACAGAAACATTGAAACCCATATTATCCCCATCCGAACAAAATAAATCCAACATGAAGGGCAAAGTCGATGAGCAAAACGGCTAATAAAACATATAGTTTTTCGGAATTTCTTAAAGAAGTAGGAAATGTTCGTATCCCAAAGATACAACGCGACTATGCGCAAGGGCGAAAAAATAAAGATGTCGATGAAATTAGAAAGTCGTTTCTGCACCAACTTATTTTGGTATTAAAAGATGAAAGTAAAACGGTTGAGTTGGATTTCCTGTACGGAAGCATGCGCGATGGGGCTTTCGAACCTCTTGACGGACAACAACGCCTCACTGCGCTTTTTCTTTTGCATTGGATTTTGGGATTTAATAATCTGCAAAATTCCAACAAAAAATCCATTTTCTCTTACGCAAATAGAATTTCATCTGTAGATTTTTGCGATGAATTAGTTTGCCATTCAGCCAAAGAATATGCGGATACCGCAACGCAAAACGGGAAAGCGCTATCGGATATAATAAAAAATTGCGATTGGTTTCAATGGGGATGGAATTACGACGCGACAATTCAGTCAATGCTTGTTGTTTTAGACACATTAAACTACGATTTAGAAATAGGAAAAAGCGATAAAACCGAATACGACGATATGAAAAGCAATCTGGAAAATATTCGTTTCCGATTCTTAAATATCCATGACCTTGAAATGTCCGACGAACTTTTCGTGAAGATGAATGCCCGCGGAAAACAGCTTTCGGATTTTGACAAATTAAAATCAACGATTGAGGAAGATATACAAGTTCAAAAAGAAGTTCCGGGAACAAAAGTTGACGATAAACTCGAAGAAGAGTGGCGAACTTTAATGGACGGGAAATGGATGGATTTCTTCTGGAAGCGCAGAATAAAAGAGAAGAATAAGGATAATATTAATAATGCTGACGCAAAAGAAGCGGAGGAGGATTTTCGCATATTTCTTATACGCATGATAGGGCTGCAACTGTTTGAAAAAATGCCGGATGAACCCAAAGATGAATTTTACAAAGGAATTTATGATAATTTCGGCAAAAAAGATCTCGATAATATAATAATATTATATTTGGATAAAGAAGATATATCTATTGATTTTCATAGGTTGAAGGATGACATAAACCTGCTAATATGCGATGAAAACAACGAGGTATTAGACATTACAAGCAAGCTTGACAAACACTCAAGAGAAACAAACCAAGAGAATTGCCCTACTTGGCTTGATATATTTTTGGGAAATTCGATTTCAAACGATTCAATATTGATATTTTATTCAATATTGGAATTTTTGCGCGCGTCCGATTGCCAAAGATCTATGGAATGGCAATCAAATTTCGATCAATGGGCCGCTTCCACGCGCAATATTTTATCTGACAATAATAATAACAATCATCTGGATAAATTTTATAAAGTCACAAAAGCGCTATCATCCATTCAGGAAATGGTGGAAGATTTAAAGAATTTTAAAAAAGGCCCGTTTAATTCCGAGGCGTCGCTTGTAAATGAGTTTTTCGCAAAGAATATAAAATCTTATAAACATATAGATAATAGCGGACAGGAAGAAGAAAAAGCAAAGGCAGGCCTTAGACTCCTCAACAATGAGTGGAAAGAAAAAATACATTTAGCTGAAAGCGATCAATACCTTTGGGGTCAAATACGCTGCATTGTTAAATGGTCAAATGGAGATTTTAAGCGATTTTCATTTTATTCAGAGGAATTAAGTAATTTGCTTGAATTTATAAAAAATAACAATTTATCAAAATTTCATATGGCTCTTCTGTCATTTAAACCGTTTTTTTGGAAAGAAGAAAACAAGGGGCGCAATGTTTTATACAGTTTCGACTTTGACAGAGACTATAGCTTGAAACGCTGCTTAAGGGATGAAGCATCTTCAACTTTAATAAGGGATTTTCTCGATGAAAAAAATAATAAACATAAAGATTGTTCAATCGACGAGTATTGCAATAAACTAATCGAATCCCAAAAAGACATTATTGACCCTAAATTGGCTTGGATTCGTTGCCTTATAAAAGAAGGCAATCAAATCTTTAATTGGTCATATTATCCTTATAAACGCATTTTTGAAAATGATGGGCATATTATCATATCGGAGTTAAAAACGCAAAACAGCAGATGTTCGGACATTATTTTACATTATTTATCCGATAAGTATAAAGAATCCAAAAAATACTATAATTTTTCAAAAGATATTCCGCCTAACGAATTATGCCTAAATGTTAACGGGGATGAAATTATTATAAAGTGGGCTGATAATAGCGAGGGGCAATACATTATTTCAAAGGCAGGACTATCGCGCGAAGTTAACGCATATAAAATGTTAAAAGAGTTAGAATCCGAAAATAGTCTTTCTTCTGTTAACCTTTAATTGCTTGACGCGGGGCGGGGGTTGGTTTTTGCTGTTTTCATGAAACGGTTAAAGGCGGCAATTTTTTGGCTAATCTTTTCGTTCGGGATTTTGGCTTTGGCGTATTTGGCTTTTGTTTGCGTTTCGCTTTTTTACATATTTAACGATAAAGACGTCGAAAACGGCGCGTCGATTTCAAAATACGAGCCCGTTTTCGACTTCGGCGGCGAAAATTCCATTGGCCGCGAAAACGCTGTCGAGATGCTGTATTCATTCGAGTCGGCGCGCTGCTGGAACGGCGACGGATTTACGTTTTTAAAAATCAAATGCAAGCCCGAGGCTCTTGCCAGAATTTCAAAGGCGTCTGAAAATCCGTCTTCGACTTGGTATCGCGGCGACAAGCTGGATCATTTGCAAAAAGAGGCCGCGAAATTCGCCTTTTCTCTTTTTCGCGCGGGCGGCGATTTTCAATCTCCGCAGTTTGACGAAAATCATCTTTTTTATTTTGCGGAAATCTATTTCAGTTTCTCCCCGCTTTGTATGCACAACGCCACGGTGCTAATGTACGACGCGCAAAACCACATTCTCTACTTCGGGAACTCCGATACTTGATTGCCGGACATGAAATACGTTTTTAAATTTTTTAAATATTCGATTTTCCTGCTGGGGCTTTTCGCTCTTGTATTTCTGGCGTACCGGGCTGTCGCCGTTTACCGTTTTATAGGCGGGCTTCCACGCGCCGCAAGTGGGGGCGAAATTGAAAAGCGGCAAACCGAATTTGCTTTGGAAAATTACGGCTTCCCCGTCGGGGCGAAATACGAAATTGCGGAAAGCTTCAAATGCGGGGCGGGAAACAGGCTCTTAAAAATCGCGCTCGACGAAGGGGCGTTGAAGGCGTCCGCTTTCCCCAAAAGCGATTCTACATTCCACGAGTGGAAAAAATATTCGGAGCTTGAAGGCTGGCAGGCTCGGGTTTTTGACTTCGCCTTGGGCGTTCAACCCGGCAAGAAAATCCTTTCAAAGGAAGATTTGGAATCGGGCGGCTTTTTGGCTTTATGTTATAGCGCGGAAATTAGGGACGGCGAGCCCTGCCATGCCTTGGTTTATCTTTTTAAGCATCCGAATTTCTACGTTTTGGAGCGGAAGAAAAATTAGGGCGAAGGGGCGCGGCGGCGGGGCGCGCAAGAATTTGCGGCTTGAAAAATCCGCGTTTTTTGAGATTGTTGGGTTTCGTAAAATGCGCAATAATTCAGGCGCGTTTTATTTTATAATAGTCGAAATTTATGAGAAAATTTTTGGTAGATTTATTTCCGGCCGACGGGGTTTTCGGCCTTTCAGCCGACATGTGCGCGGCCGTTTTAATGCTTATAGGCGCGGTTTTGGCGTCGCTTGCGCTCGAGAGGCTGGCGAGGGTTTTCGCGAAGTCTTTCGGCGCAAAAATTTCAAAAAAAGCGAAGTTCGGAAAGGGCGCCGCGGCAAGGCGAAACGTGCTTGGGCGCGCGTCTTTCATCGTTTTTCCGATATGCCTTTTGGCGCTTGTGCCGGAGATTTTTACGGGCGAAGAAAGAGAGGGAACTCTTTATTTAATAACAAAAAAATGCCTCTATTTATATTTTTACGCCGCGGTTTGGCAGTTTTTAATCGTCGCGCTTTCGGCTGTGAACGACGTTCTTTCAAGCCGCAACAGGCGCTCGTTCAAGGGGTTTATCCAGATTGTGCAGGTGGGGGTTTCCGCGGTATTTATAGTGTACGCGGTGTCGGAAGTTTTGGGCAAGTCGCCCACGAGCGTGCTTGCGGGCATAGGCGCTTCGGCGGCCGTAATGATGTTCATTTTTAAGGACACGCTTTTGGGATTCGCCGCGTCGGTCCAGCTTGCGCTAAACGACACGCTGCGCGTCGGCGACTGGATTACAATGGGCAAGTTCGGCGCCGACGGCGTCGTAAAGGAAATCGGCCTAAACGACGTGAAAATCCTGAATTGGGACAACACCGTCTCTACCGTGCCGACATTTCTTTTCGCAAGCGAGCCCTTCCAAAACTGGCGGGGGATTGAAATCGAGGGCGGGCGCAGGGTGCGCCGCTCGATAAATATCGACATGCACAGCGTGAAATTTTGCGGCGAAGGCCTGCTTGAAAATCTTTCCTCGTCGGAGGCTTTGGCGGGATTCGCGAAGGAGGCGGCAAAACTTTTCGAGCCTTCCGCCGCCGAAAATACGATTACAAACCTGACCGTGTTTAGAAAATACCTCGAATTTTACATGGACAATAGCCCCTACGTAAAAAGCGGCATGATTCACTTTGCGCGCCTGCTTGAGCCGACGGCAAAAGGCGTGCCGGTGGAGATGTATTTCTTTACCACGATAGAATGGATTGAATACGAAAACATACAGTCGCGCGTTTGCGAGCACGCAATCGCCGCCCTGCCCCTTTTCGGGCTGCGCATTTACCAAGACGAGTCCGACGCGGCAAGCCGCGGATAATTCGGCGATAGCGAAAACGCGCGGGCTTTCGGCACGCCGCCGCTTTAACCGCGCTTGAGCGGTTCCGCCCCCGCTTTGGAGCGGCGCAAGGCAACGTTTCCGCGGAATCAAAAAAGACTCTTTGCGAATGCCGCGTTTTTGGCGCGGGGGGAAATCCCTGTTGGACTATCTGAAATTGCCCTTCGGCTTTTTACCGGACGATTTTTCCACAAGCGCGGCGAGCGACGAAACTATAAAGCCCGACCTCGTTTGGCGGCTTTCCTTTGCCATTGCGTCGATTACGCTTAAAAGCGGCCTCGGCAGAGTCATTGAAACGCGCATACGCTTTTCCCTAATATTTATTTTTTTCGGCATAATATTTCAGACGTTAAAAACACAGGGCGGGAATGTCAAATAGTAAATACTACTTTTAAACTATTTTTAACATATAGATTTTTTGGGCGAGCCAAGGCGGGCGGGGATTTTTCCCCAAGCCCGGGCGCGCCAAAAAAACCGCCGGCTATTGACCCGGATTTTTGCGGTCGGGAATTTTGCCCAAAGTCTCCTTTGCGAGCCTGTCGAATACCGAAAGGATGAAGTTGGACCGCGTGCGGTTTTCCGAGACCGCCATTTTGTCGATACTCTTAACCACGCTTTTCGGTATGGATATGGATATTTGGATTTTTTTGCTATTGTCAATTTCTCTAACCATAATGCAAAGTAATCGGCATACGCCGAGCGCATCTTAAACAATAAATTAAAATTATTTAAATTATTGCAAAGCGCGAAATATCAAACAGTTAAAAAAAGCGCGGGAGCCGGGCCGCAAGTCTCGGCAAGCTCTCCGCCCCGCCCCGCGACAAAAATTTAGGCGGCGTAAAAATTTTTCAATTTTACGCAAAGCCCCTCCGCGGATTTCGCTAAAATCGCCGCCGTTTTGCGAAATTTAGGGCGAAAAGGAACGCTTTTCGGAACTTTTTTAGGCTTCGGCGAGTCTAATAAAATAAATCGAAAGGCAAAGCGCGATGAACGACAATTTTTTTGCAGGCGGAGGCTCTTACGGCAGCGGACTAAACCAGCGTCCCGCCAATTCGGAAGAATTTGGCAGAGCCTCAAAAAAATCAAAATTGCCGAAGGGCTTTGCGAAGAAGTCTGAAAAGCGGTTGCTTGAGCTTTTGCGAAAGGGCGCTCTTTGCAGAAACTAAAAATGAATTTTCAATTCCGTTTTGCGCCCTTTTTCTCCCGCGCCCCGTGTAAACGCAAAAAGCCCCCTGCCTAAAACAAGCGGGCAATTCCTACATCCGCCTTTTTTGCGGCAAAAATCGGTTTCTGTTGCCAAAAAAACATGCAAAGGCAAATTTTTTTCACGCAAAAATTCTTTGCGGCGCGGCTTTTTGGGGCGCAAAAAAACCGCAAAGACAATCGCGCCGCTTTTAATGCGGGCTTTTAAGCACCGCGCAAAGCTCGGGCGCGAATCTTCGCGGTTTGTGTTTTTATTTAAAATCCGCCGCGCTTAAGTGCGCCCCTCCTCAAAAGCCTTTTAGCTTTGAGAAAAGGCCGCCTGCGGGCGGATATTATCGGGATTAATAGTCTTCAAGAGAAATGAGACCCCAAAGAAGCTGGAGTCTGTCTCCCGAAGGAAGCTCTTGGCCCACGACTTCGTCCGTCGTGATGACGCAGCTTGAGGGCTGGGTCACGGCAAACGATTCCGGTTCGCTTGTGAACAAGCCAAAAAATGTAGTCTTCTGATGGGCCGTCGCAATGTCTGACGAGCACGCGCCCATAAAAAGAGAGCCTAATGCTATTGATGCCAATAATGCAAATTTATGAAGTTTCATGGATAAAAACTCTAACGATTGTCTTTTTAAAATCAATAAAAATCTTTGCAAAAACGAAAAATTTTTTTTGCGGCCGCCAAAAATCCGCTTGGGGCGTTTTAAATATTCAAAAAAACTTGCGCGCGGAGCCCGATTTGCCATAATCGCGCTCTTAAAACATTTTATTATGAATAAACCTAAAAAAGTCGGAATCCTCACGGCGGGCGGTCTCGCGCCCTGCCTTTCAACAGCAATCGGCGATTTGATTACCCGCTATTCGGAAATTGATCCGTCCATAGAAATCATCTGCTACATCGGCGGCTACAAGGGGCTTTTGCTCGGGCAAAGCATAAAGGTAGACGCCGCCATGAGGCTGCAGGCGCACAGGCTTCTCGAATTCGGCGGCTCGCCCATAGGCAATTCGCGCGTGAAGCTTACAAACGTTAAGGACTGCGTAAAGCGCGGCTTGGTAAAAGAAGGCCAAGACCCCCAGAAAGTCGCCGCCGACCAGCTCGTAAAGGACGGCGT
>JAGBOM010000011.1 GCA_017633865.1 Opitutales bacterium | reverse complement strand
GTCTCCCTCTCGGGGCTTGTAGAAGTCTCGGAGGCGTACAGCTTCTCGCAGGTTCGGCGGCCGTATCCGTCTATCGTCCACAGGGTTATGCGTCCGGACTCGTCCTTTACGCTTTCCATCACCCTGTAATTGTCGGAATAGGCGAACTCCTTCGATTGGGCGACACCGTTCACGTATCGAGTTTCCTTGGTGGGGTCGCTGAAGCGCGCGGCGTAGCCCAGCTGCCTGCGCGGGTCGCTTGCGGGAAGCTCGTCCGCGTATTCGTATTCGGTTGCGTTGCCCGAAAAGTCCGTCGTCTTGGAGAGCGCCATCCCCGCGTCGATATTGAATTCAAAGACTTCCTCCCCGATCTTTGCGGCATTGTCGCCGCTGCCGTCAAAATGCTCTATGCGCATCTTCGGGAAATAAACCAATATGCTTTCAGCGAAATCTTCGGCATAATCCAGATTGTAAAGATCGGCAAAATCCTGCAATTGCTCGACCTGCACCTCGCCGAAATCCTCGCCCTTCCATGTGTACACGACAGTATTGCCGTCGGCGTCTATAATTTTAGTCGAACGCACGGAGGAGCCTTCCGGGGCGCTCCCCGAGCCTCGCGGCCGAATTTCAGACTGGGACTGGAAGCTAACCGGGCTTGAATCCGGCAATATTATTCCCGAAATCTTCTGCGGGGACGAATTGGGCATATAGTATCCGATTTCTTTGTCGTAATTATACAGCCCCATATTGCCGGAATAGGAAAAGCGATACACTTTGTCGGTAGCGTCCGTTATCGCCTTCAAGGACAGCTCTAAATTGTAAAATTCGTCTCCGCCCTTTAGGTCGGACAGCATGTCCAATACCGAACGGATTTCTCCGTAGTCGTAATTCTGCATGCGCACATTGTTTATTTTAACTTCGCTCAGCGCAATCTGCGGCACGAACAAAGCGTCGATTGGAAGTCCGAGCTTCGCGTTCTCCGGGATCGATTTTGTCCCGTATACATATTCCACGCAATTTCCTTCCCCGTCCCAAGCCCTCGAAATCGTCCCGTTCTTTTGCTCGATTGTAATGCAGGACTCAATATCGCCTTCCAAATATATCTTCCGGGGAATAAGAGTGTTGCCGTTCGGATAGTCGTATACCAGTTTGTTCCCGAATCTATCCGTTACGCTTTTGAGCCTGTAATAGGAGTAGTCAATCCCGGATCTGTTCCCTTTTATTCTATCCATGGGGACGCTTCTTTCAAGACCGCTCGCCAATTCGTAAACGAGCGTATTAGCGTACTTTTTACGCAGCACCAAAGTATTCTCCTGCGCGAAATATAGCTTATTTAAATAGGATTGTTTCTGGCTCCTCCCCGAAGGCATGGGGTAAAACGCGGATCCGACTAGCCCGAATGAAAAAGCCTCGCCGTTTTCATCTACCGCGATCGCCGTATCGGGACTCGTTCTCTTTTGGGGATTAAACAAATTCTGCCTGTCTATGCGGACATAGGAGACTGCGTTTGTAGTCCAGTTCCCGCCAAACGCGTTTTCGGGGGATTCGTGGGGGCGAAGCCCGGACTTAAAATTCCAAACCAGAGGCTTATAATCCCTTCGCAAGCATAGCTGGAACTCCGCATTTGGAATCGATACGGAAAGGTCTTGTACAGAATGGCGCAAGGCCAACGACAATGCGTCTATGTAGGTCTTCGACGGCTCTATGTCGTTTTCCTCCTCCGACTGGGGCTTCTCGTCGGATATGGGGCGGCCGGACAACGACACTTTTCTATACCTCGGCCCGGCAGATTCGTCATATGAAACCGAATACGGCGCGGGACGGTTCTTCCCGTAAATCTTCAGATAATATTTATTGCTTCCATTTAGTTGATTTAACGATAGCGTTTCATTCCCCTCTGAAACGCTAAAAGAAAACTTAAAAGAGATTTCCGCTTCCGCGTCTTGCGTTTTATTGCTCGCGTAGAATTTTATCCCGACAATTTTTCCCGAAGCATTTGTCGCCAAATTACAAGTAACGTTATTTTCAAGGCCCAAGTCGTTTCTCAATACCTCTATTTGCACGTCGGATCTTGTCATGCTTACCCCGCATGCCAAATCGAGGGGAAACTCCAGTCCATCAGCGCCTTCCGATCCGGATAAAACAGCGGTATATCCGGGACGCCCGCCGTAGGCGCTTACCGGATAGCCGTATATCCAGGGATGAAACACCGCATACCCGTAAGAACGGATATAGTCGTCCGGATTCGGCGTCGGCTTGGGAACCCCCAACCCCATTATAGCGGAATCCGATACGCTCAAATCAATAAGCTCGCCGTTTTTAATTGTTTTTACGAAATAGGAGAATTTATCTTTGAATTGAGATTCTCCAATATTAATCCCGCCATAAAAATTCAATTCGTCCCAAGAATCGATGTATTCCCAAGAAGACATTACATACCCGTGCTGGGGGCATATCATGTCTTGACACACTTCGTAGCCGGCCACGATGGCATAAAAGCCATCATTTGTATTGTTACCGATATCTTCGGAAGTATGGGAGAGGAGGCATCCGGAATTTTCAAGCGGGTCAGGATTCGCTATCAAAAAAGTTCTGTTGATCTCAGTTCTATCGATAGTGCAGGATTCTATAAGGCCCAAATATGGCGGCATTATTTCCAGATCGGAAGTAGATCCTTCGGTATTTGAAGGATCCCTATCCGTCCCCCTAGAACTAACTTCGTTTAAGGCTTCTATTTCCGCCGGCACTTTTTGCGCGACAATCCTAAAACGTACGGGAATCGACACCCCGCAAGGGTTTATCGATACAACAACCCTATTCTCAGAAAGTTCCGTAAAGTCCGGGATAAAAGAAATCGAACATTCTCCGTTGGCGGAGGTAAACGAAGGAGCAGACTGAACGCTGCCCCCTTCCGCCGTTACCGAAAGAGGCACATTGGACACGGCTTGCCCCCGTTCGTCTACCGCCATTACCTTTAAAGGGGCTTCCAACGGGATGTTTGTCGACCCGGTTCTAACATTGCCTCCAACGGCGACCAGGCGCACAAAATGGAGGCTCCCAAGGTTGTTCCAATCCCCGCCGTATAGGCCTTCCAAGTAGTCGGATATGCCGTCTCCGTCCGAATCAAGGCACATATCGCTAATGCTCCAGCTGAAAAGGTTTTTAACCTGTCCTATATTGGCTATGCCGTAGTTTTGGGCGTAATCGGCTTCGGTGGGGTTGGACGGCGCCGCCGCCCACGGGTACTTATGGCTTGACGAATCCGCCCCGCCGCTTAAAAACGCCATGCCGCTTGGAAAGCTTACGCTTTCGGGATTCGCCGACTTTATCGCCCAAAGCCTGTCGTAGAACGGTTTTGCGACGTATTTTACCTGCCCTATATTCGCGGCTTGGTAATTGGCGTCGGGAGCCGCGGCGCTGTACGGGGCAAACGCATTTACCATGGAGTTTATTTCCTCCCCTGCGCCCCCATACGCCTTGGCATTTAGTTCCGCCGCCGCCTGTTTGGCTATAAACATAAGCTGGCCTATGTTTACGGCATTGTAGTTTTCGGCTATCGCGCTTTCCGCGCCTTCGCTTTCGACGGACTGGGCAACGCCCCTGTCCACCCACCATTGCGGCGCCGCGGAAAACGCTATGGCCGCCGCCGTTAATATCGCCGAACTTAACAATAGGCGCAGATTTCTCATGATTATAGCTATTTTAAAATATTCAGGATTTTGTTTTGCACGCGGTTGTTTTCAAATTGCTCCGCTTTTTTTTCAATTTCGCCGTCCGGGTAAAACTTTCCCTTGGTCAAAAAGTTTTCTATCTCTTTCGACGCTGAAAAATCCTTAGCCTCCCCGTTTATAATTTGCTCTTTTTCGAGGCCGTTTTCTATAAGCGTGGGGCGTATAAATATGATAAGCTCCCTGCGTTTGGTTTCATTTTTTTCGGGCTTAAAAATTTCGCCCAAAAGCGGGATGTCGCTTAGCAGCCATACTCCTCCGCCCACTTCGGAGGTGTCGACCTGCTGTAGCCCCGCCATTACAACTACATCTCCGGAATTTACGCTTACAAAACTTTTTGCGCGGCGCTTGCTGATGAGCGGCTGCAGATTGTTGTCTATTGTAGTATATCCCGAAATGGAATCCACGCTTTGGTCTATATCAAGCTGTATGGCGCCGTTTTTGCCGACTAGGGGCTTAACCAAAAGCTTTATCCCTATATCCTGGTAGCTTACAGACGATCGGGTTGTCGTTATGCTTGATATGTCGCTTGCAGTGCTGGTGATAATCGGAACCGATTGCGATATGTTTACCTCCCCGTCCTTATTGTGCGTTGTTACGATTGTCGGGGACGATAGCACTTTTACATTCTGCTTTTGCCTCGCGATGTCGAATATCGCTGAAAAGCTTTTTTCCGTGGCGCGGATGGAAAAGGCCTGCGCGCTGGTGTCGTTCAGCGAATACGTTCCGGTGCCTCCGGAAAAGCCACCGTTTTCAAGCCCGTACCCCAGATCAAACGAGCTCAAGCCCGAAACCTGTCCTTCCGAAAGGGATACTTCCGTAATAATCACGTCTATTTTTACCTGAAGCAAAACTATGTCGAGTTTGTCGACAATATCGCGGACCTGCTTTACGTCGAGAGGAGTCCCGTATATTACGACAGCATTGCTTCTTTCGTCCGCGACTATCTGGACATACTCGGAGAATTCGACGCCGCTTGCCGCAGTCTCGGCGCTTTGCGGTTCGGGAATCTTCCCCGCCTTTTCGGCTTTCGCGGCGGGCTTATTGGAGTCGATATTTTTCAGCGCTTCGGGCTTTGAATTTTTATCTTTTGACTGCCTTTGCCCGCTGACAATCTGCCTTACGAGCTCGGCGATTTTTGCGGACTCGCTGTGCCGCACATACACGACCTCGCTTTTTAAAACAGGCTCGCTTTCCACATCGAGCTCTTCGGCCATTCTTTCGACAAGCGGCATTGCGGATTTCGGGGCGAATATTATAAGCTTGTTCGTGCGGGCGTCCACCTCGACTTTTATGTTTTTAAACCTATCCGATTTCACCGCAAGGATCTTGTTTTTTATCCCCTCAGCGGATGTATTTTTTATCTGGATAAAATTTATATCCTCGTTCGGCACGTCGAGGCGCTCGACAAGCTCCTCTATCCTCTGAATGTTTAAAAGCGTGTCTGTAATAAGAAATGCGTTCGATTTCGGAAATATCTCTATTACCCCCGCATTATTGGCGCTTTGGGAGGTTTTTAGCTTGCCGCTAATATCCTCTATTGAAATATGGCTCAGCTCGAAAAACTTTGTGTAGAAATCCTGGTTCGGCTCCAAATCCCCGGCCTTGCAGGTCAAAAATTCCGGTATTTGAGTGCTTACGTTCGCAGTCGGCACCGCTTTCAAAAATTTGTCGTCTATCGGGATAATCGCAACGCCGTTTAGCATCAAAAGCGAACGAAGGGCCATAATGGCGTCGTCCCTGCCCATTTTGCGCTTCGAGACGAATGTGAGCCTTGGCTTCTCGGGGAGATTCTGGGCGCGTATTATCGTTTTTTTAAAGAGGATTTCCAAGGTGCGGAGAATAAAGTCCAAATTTTCGTCGTATATTACAAACGGCCCCTGCAGATCGCCTTCGTCGTTCAAAGTGATTTCGCTTTGGGCTTTGGGCTCTTCAGCCTTTTCCTCGGCGGGCTCCTCCTGCCTTTGCGTTGCGTTTTCTATTATTTGGAGCGTCCATTTCGGGGTTTTAGATTGTACCGCCCTATCCATTTTTGGAGCTTCCGTTCCCGCATTAGCCATCGGGTTTTCCGGACTTGCATTTTGGGCTAATACGGGAACCGCCATGCAGAAAAACGCCGCAAATAGATACTTTTTACGCATTGCCCCCCCTTTTTTATTCCGCGCGAATTACAACAGCGCCTTCCGCTCTAATTGCCAAATTCCCGCCGGGCTTTGTTTTTATTGTCGCAATCTTATAGGGCGTTTTTGTCCTCTGCAAAACTATATTATCGCCGCTTGCGGAGGAGTCCAATGCTGACTTAACGGTCTTTTTTGGGCCGTCCGATTGCCCCCTCGCGCGTTTTAAGCCTTGAAATTTGTCGCTGCCAATTTCGGAGTTGACGTAAATTGTGCGCCGGAAATCTTCGGCGGAGCCTTTAGGCATTGTGGAACGGCCATCGATTTCTTCCCGCAGCCCAACCCCGTCTGCGGACAAGCCGATTCGCGCATCGGCGTTTTGGATTTTTTTATATCCCACGCTTTTTTCGGATAAAATAGACGGGCTTGGTTTATCAATGCCCGCTTGCGGATTGTTTTGAGGGGCTAATTTCAAATCCGAAACAGTTAAGACCGCGCCTTTTTCAAGATACGCGCCTACTACAAACGATACCTGCTTTAAATTTTCTCCGCATAGCTTTATCTTGCGCAAAAAATCGAAGGTCCCGCTTTTATCAAACACAATTGCGTCCAGCAGAATATAGCCGTCGGATTCGCGCCCAGCTGGATCGGGAAAATCGTCGACTTCCTGAAGCTTTTCCCCGTTCCTTCCGAAAGGCGAAAGCCCTATTAGCAGGTAGGCTTCTTGGCCGTTTTGAAGACGCTCCAAACGGATTTTCCCGGAAACCTCATAAATCGAACTTGGGCTTTCAAGGCTTATTCTTTCCGACGAGATGTAGTTGCCCGCGGCGTCAATCTTTAAATCTTGGGCATAAAGCGGCATCCCGCAAAGAATGCAAATATGGCAAAACAATAGCGCGTATTTTTTCATAAGCATTGAAATTTGAGTTTAAATAATTCAAAGATATATTAGATGTCAATAAATTTTTAAAATATTTATACGAACATAAATATTTTTTAAATTATGCAATAAAAAAAGCTTTACACTAGAATATTTTTAATTAAATTTCCAATCAATGTTTAATTGATATGCGCAAATTATTTATCACGTTTTCTATTCCATTGCTCTGCCTGCAAGGCTTGGCGGCCGAAAAAAATTCCGGCGGCGTAAAGGAATCCGGCGCCAGGCCCCCTTTAAATTATACAGCCGAACAGCTTGAAAAATTAAGCGGGGAAAGAATCGCCCTTAACGCTTCGCTGCAGGATTTGGACCCGCTAGCCCGCGCAAAAAAATTTAGCGAATTTGCGGAGAATGAAATAAAATCTGGGCGCCTCCCGCCTCCCGCATCCAAAGATGCTAGGGAAACGATGGATAAGAACGCGCGCATAGAATCGCTTTCAACCGCAATTTCCTTTTTGGAAAACGAATCCGGGAATTCGGGATCTCCCGAAAGAAACGGGTATCCCGATAAAATCGCCCCCGGCGAAGGGGAAAAAGCCGAAATATTAACATCTTTAAAGCCATTGCTTTTAGAGCGTTTAAAACTTGAAAAGGATTATTCCGGCCATACGGACAAAGAGCGCCTAAACGCTCTTGAAAAATGGGATAAATCCGCTGCGGGAAAGCGAATGCGCGAATTAAACCAACGGCTTAGGAATCTGAATCTGCGCGGTGATTTAATAGCCATGCAGGCGCGCCTGCGCGATTTAAACTCCGAAGGCAGCCAAATTAACATTTTTTTTGAAAAGATGAAGGACGGGAAAACTAAGCGAAAAGAATTAATCGAATCCCTAAACCGCCAAATAAAAATTACAGAGAGAATTCTCTTGGAGAATCCGAATGAAAAACGGATGTAATTATTTCATAAAACAAATTGAATTTAAAAAAATATAAAATCAAACAAAGGACTAAAAATGAAAAAAGCAATATTATCATCCTGTTTAGCAGTGTTGTTCAATTTGTCTTTGTACGCGGATTATACGCCGTCCACTACGATATTCCAAAGCAATGTCAAGGTTTTAGACGACGCAACAACCACTAATATTGACGAAGGGATATTGGTTGTTGGTAAAAATATCTTTTTGCCCGCGTCATCTTTTGATGAGGATACTTATTATGGGTATTCTGGTTATGGAGCTGGCAACATTTTTTTAGGTTGTCCTGGAGGATGGTCCAGCTCCACTAAATCCATTTTAATGGGAAGCGGCTATTTCTCAGGCGCTATCAATTCAATACTAATGGGCAATGGATATTCTAGCAGCACTTCGTCAATATTAATGGGCAACGGCTATTTATACGGCGAAAATTCCATTTTGATGGGAACGGCAAGCTGCTATAGTTCAAATAAATCCATTATTGCCGGCAATTCAACCGTCGGCGATCTTACAGATTCTATTGCATTGGGCGGAGGCTTTATATCTTCCGCATATAGATCTATAATATGTTCCTCAAACTCAAGTAGTATAAGCTATCTCAATAACAGCATTGCCATGTTAAATAATACTAGCATATATAATGTTAGCGATTCCATCTTATTCGGCGCTATAACGGCTAATTATGCTGGCGCAAGTTCGTCATTTTTCATGGGGACGATGAATATCGATAACGACAAATATTATAGGCCGAGAAATACATTCATGATGGGTACAAATCTAAGCATCGTTCCATCGTTCGATTACAACTATGAAAACAATTATATAGATAATATTTTTTCTTTCGGCAAAGGCAATATAACGACAGTCCCCGCTTCATATTTGATAGGAGAAGGGTTGAAAACGGAATTTGCATATTCGCTTGTAATAGGGCGCTACAACCTTTCGGAATCCAATAATTTGGAGAATTGGGCGGACCCTCTTAATTCGCTTGAAGATACGGATCCGGTTTTTGTTGTGGGGAATGGGACATCAAATGCGTCCAGATCGAATGCCTTTACAGTTAGACGAAACGGGAATACCGAAGTCGCGGGAGAGGTTAAAGCCCAAAAATTTATAACAACAGTAGGATCGGGAGGAATACCGATGGGTGAATTTGGACGCCCGACAAACTAAAATAGGCTTTTAAACACAATTTTTGTAAAAATTCAACGCCGTGCTTTTGCTCTCCGAGACCGACGAGGTGGGCAACACGACCATCCACGAGTACGACCTCGCCGGCCACAAGATAAAAACGAGATTCCCGAGCGGCCTTAACGACGCTTCAAATGCGAATAAAATCCTGACGGAGGAATATGTTACGATAAAAATGGCAACCTTACGGGGCGCAAAGATGCGAACAACAACCAGTGGAACACGGTCTACGATAGCCACAACCGCAAGATAGCGGAAATTTCTCTTGCGGTAAAGAAAAGCGACAATAGCTTTGCGCGCCCCATGGCAAGGATAATTTACGAAACATAGGCAATCCGATTTCGGCGATATATCCCAAAGATTTTAATCTTATTAAACAAAAGAACCCCGTTCTTGTTCGCAATAAAAAACCCGAAAATATGGAAACTTTATATTCATACTTGAAATAGATTTGCCTACCTCTGCTAACGCGGATACTGAAACATTGGGATAGGAAAATTATCAAACTGCACAATAGCCCTTACCCTTCTTTCGATAACATATCAAACAAAATTTCAGTATATATATTGTAGATATTACACTCCATCGGCAACAAATTGAATAGTAATATCTTAATATATGGGTCTATTAGCTTTGGCAAGCTATTGGGGGCCAAAACAAGCATACTATCTCTAAAAAAATATCGCAATAACTACGCCGCATAAAATAATAAATTTGAGATTAAGATATTTTAAAGGATATTGGAGTTATAGTATATTTATTTTTAGATATAATTATATCTTGACAATCAATACACCAAATCGAATAATATCTAAAAGAAAGATTTTGTATTATGAGAAGAAATAACGAAATTACAATAGACCTAGGCAAAAGCCTAAATCCGGAGGTTTTTAAAGAAACCTCAAATATATTGCAGAATGCCGCGTATTCACGTTTGTCCGGGATAATAAAAGAGCATCTCGACAAAGTAAAAGCGGCATGCGGAAAAACAAAATTCCATGCCCTACGCGGGCACAATTCCATATTCATATCCGGAGCGAGAGGAAGCGGGAAAACGACATTCCTTTTGAATATAGAAAACGCCATCCAATGCGAACCGGATAAAAAACCTTATATATTGGACATCATAGATCCAACGCTTATTCACGATAACGACAATTTCCTTTCGATTGTTTTGGGCAGAGTAGCTGACACGGTAAAAAAACGCGAATCAAATTGTCCGAATTCCAAAGACGGCGACTTGGCAAAAGAATTTTTTAATAAACTTGCCGAAGTGGCGGAGCTTAGCGAAGCTATATGCAATTCAAAACAATCTACGGGGCTAGACAATATCTTAGACGAGCAAAACGCGTTAAATCTTGAAATCGGAATACACGATTTAATGAAGGAAGCGGTGGTCGCATTGGATTGTCCATTCCTCATTTTGCCGATTGACGACATCGATATGTCTTTTGTGCACGGGTTCGAAATTATTGAAAAAATCAGAAAATACCTGGCAACCCCATATATTGTTCCCGTTATTTCCGGCGACATTGAAATGTACCATCAGATATTCACCGTCGAGTTTTTCCGCCAAATGACGCACAACGAAAAAATCGACGATGAGAAGATTCGGAATATATATGCCCAAAGGGATCGGAGCCTTGGCAATGATGATAATGTTTATGACGCGGATGAAAACATGTATTTCATGTCCAAAAGCTATAACTTGAGCGATAGATATTTGGAAAAGGTTTTGCCGCGAAATAGAAGAATAAGGTTAATGAACGTTCGCGACATAAAAAAAGAAAATATCAAGATAAAAATAGGGGAAGACCACCCTTGGGACGGCAAATCCATTTCGGATGTCATAAAGTTTATAAAAAAGAATTTTAACTTATATTGCGGATATTCCGCCGTTAACAATAACGTTTTTGCCGATGAAAACGCGCCGATACCTTTAAATAATTTAAGAGAGCTGCTTCAGTTCTTATATCAAGTAAAAGATGCCTTTGCCAAAGACAAAGTTAATTTTACATTGATGAACAAGCGGATTATGGATTTTTACGAATATGGCGGAAATTCTACCGACAGAGTTCTATTTGACTTTGCGAGGGCAAACTGTATTGCTTACGGCGACGAAAGCACAATAGAGGATGAACTCAAAAAATCCGAAGACAAGTTCAGCTTAAAGCGCTTTGCCCAAGGCGCCGACATTCAAGAATATTTTCCTCTCCCCAATACGCGAAACAAATTAGTTGCCTATTATCCAAAACCAAGCTCAAAAGGCTCCAGCATAAATAAAAAGAAATTCAAAAAACCTTCTAACAATCTTGAAAAATTGTTTTACATAATAACATTTGAAGCAGATATTCCGAACGGTTCAAGTATTTTTGTTTCTCCTGATAAATTTTTCCTGTGGATTACAGCCAAATTGTTTTCGCCATCAGACATTCAGAATGATAACAATAAGTATTCATTCGGATTCGACAATAAGATATTCCAAAACGACCATATAGATTATAGCGAGTTGGGAATAAACGATGATGATGAAAAACGGGCAGACGATTACGAAAGAATCAAGTACGATCTAACAAATAAAACATTGTTTATAGAAGAATTGGGAAGCTTTGAGCAAGCCGACTGTTCCGCGTCGTTCATCTATTGTTTGTATGCAAAATTCAAAGAAAATATCGACGCAATTCTTTCCGAAATGAAGAAGAAAAACGTGAAATATTTGTTCGCGGAATTTGCAAAGAAATTGATAATAGTTTATGTGAATGCCTTTGCCTTTTCAACTACACAAAGCAAAAGGTACTCCCAAAACAATCTCTGTATAAGTACGGCAGATATAGCCGAATTACAACAAAAAGATATGGCTTTCAAATGGAATATTAGCGATTGGAAATATGAAGATTTAGGGAACGAAGAAACGGATAAGATTGTTGAGTGCCTGCAAAAGTTCCTGAACAAAAACTCAGGTTCTGAAAAAAAGAGCGATTTGCCCCAGCCGGTATCAAAAGAAGAGTACACAAATAATTTGTTATTAGATTTCCTTAAGCGTTTGCTTGAAATATTCGGGTTAAAAGGCAAAAAAATTCAGACTTTCCCCGAAAAAATCTTAATTTTTAAATTAAAAAATGAATATACAACAAATTTAATTGCCGAAGCGCTGTTAAAAAGGCGAATTAGAATGGATTTCACAAACTATGTGACAACATTAAAGAAATATATAAACGACGATACAAAATTAATAAAAGAAATACGCACATCGAAAGAGTTCAAAAAACTCAAAGATGTTATGCCTTTCCCCAAAGATTGGGAAAACGATACTCGAAAACTGCTCGGCGATCCAGTATATGAAGCTACGGTCGGACGCTTAAAATAAAACATTCCATGTATCAAAGAAGTTTGTTTGAATTTGAGCTGCTGCCCGTGCTCCGAAGCGCACAAATGGCTCGGCATCTGTTTGATTGCGTTTTTAGCGGCGGATTTAAAATCGATACGCTTTCAAATAAGCATTTAAATGAAATATTTGAAAGGGTCTTGATTGCGGAAGGGAACAATTCGGCAAGATATTCCGAACTGTCGGGGACTTTCGATATAAACAGCCCCTCCAAGAAGTATTTTTCCGGCAATTATTCGATTATAAACAAAGACCCCCTCTTAAAAAGTTTTGAGCACTTTTGGGAAGTCGACGGCGCAAATATTGTGTGCAAACAATAATCTCGAGGCGAATTAGCCGTATTTGCCAGGGATTTCCACCCATATTGTTTTATTTCGCTATGGCTATGGGACAAATTAAACACGCCCCTGTTTTCGAAACCTCTTTTAAATCGGATAGTGTTGAATCTCGACCACATGGGCATTTCGTGCGACAAATCCCCACAACACTCGGAAAATCATATACATATAAACGGAGCATACCCAAGCGTCGAATGTATAATGGACTGCATGGACGGCGCAACGTTATCAAAAGATGCTATATATCCACCCGACGCCGATCGCGATATAAACCTTTGGGGAACCCCGTCTGAAATGCTCAACATTTTCGGGAACTGTGCGAGATACCTTATTTGGAAGCATATAAATGCCGATTCCGAAAAAAATACACAGGATAGTTTTGAGACGGAAAAAAACCGCATAATGCGGGACATATATTCTTTCGGCAATTCAACTAATAAAATATTAAATTCCTATTCGTTAAGCGCGCTAAAAAAAACAGGCTGCCGCGCTGATTTTCCGCTGTCTGAAGCTGTAAGATATTATTCCGACCGAAACGAGGCGAGCCTTTTTTACTTTCTAATGTTTTTGTGGGGAAAAATATTCGGCGGCGACGCAAATTCCGAAGATTCGCCCCTATCGCTTATGCTGATAAACCAAATAAATCTAATTCGGAGCTATTCGGTTATGTCGGCCTGCACGGGATTGGAATTTTTTACAAAATACTTTTCATCGCATGTGCGAAAAATGGGCTCCGGAAACCCATTGGTAAAAGATCTGAGATGCGTCTTAAATTCGGGGATAAAAAATTTACAGTTCAGAATCGGCTTAAAAAATCCGGAAAAAGAAATTCCTTTGATTTTCAGGAGAACTAAGGACGAAATAGACAAATTTTGCGGCGAAAGGGGCATCGACAGAGATTCCATAAAATTTTCCATTGTCTATCACTACGTGAAAAAACCGCGCAGAAAATCCAAAAATTTCCTCGAAAAGAAAAAGCGCAAGGCTCTTGCCTCGTTCTGCAATGATTTTTTAAAATTTGCGGGGTCTACGAAATCCTTGATCCCCGCCGAAAGCGCTGCGGAAAAAATCAAAAATGGAACAATCTATAGCGCGCCCCAACACCGCGAAAAAATAGACCTTATGCGCGCCATTACGGGAATTGACGCCGCCGGCAACGAAGAAGACGTCCCCCCCGAAGTATATGCGCCATATCTTCGGCGCCTCGCAAAAATGCAGCGGGCTCAAAAATCGCGCGCCGATTCGGCAAAACGCATGCCCGAATTATATCCGCTCAAAAAATTGTTCCACAGCGGCGAAGATTTTGAGGATATCGCTACGGGGCTTCGCAGAATAGACGAAACCGTAAACTTTCTATCCTATGGCGAAAACGACAGAATCTCGCACGCATTGGCGTTGGGTGTGAATCCGGAGAAGTGGTATTCAAAAAAAAGAGTGATTCGCGTTTCAAAAATAAACTATCTCGACAATCTTGTTTGGCTGCATGCGCAAATCGTAAAATCCGGGCTTTCCGAGTTTTTGCCTTTTGCGATGTGGTGCGAAAAAACATCGAAAAAAATAGCGCAAGAGCTCTACATTGGAATGCCTAAATCAAGCGACATAGATATAAATGTTCTATTTGAGGCATGGAAGCTGAGGCGCAACTGTCCTCTGATATGGGAAAAAATCAGCAACAAAGACCGCGCAGCCCAACTGCGAAATACCGATTTATTTGAATTAGTCCCGGATATAGAGAAAAAATTTGATGAAAACGACGTTAGATTAGAGGCAAAAATCTTCTATTATTATAATAACAATCAAAGCTTTTTCAAAAAAGCCAACGAATACATCTGCTTGAAAAACGATAACGAAACATTGCGGGACGAAATTTTTAACGAAGAAATAGTTCTAAAAACATATACAAACGCCATACGCGCCGTTCAGGATTCGAAAATAAACGAGTATGCCGAAAAAGGAATAATTTTGGAGGTTTGCCCGTCGTCAAATATTTATATAGGCGGTTTTAAATCCATAGAAGAACATCCCATATTCAGATGGAATCCCCCTGTTAGAAGTTGGCTGCACAAAAAATTCAACCAAAGCAAAATAAGAAAAAATATAATAAATGTATGCGTAAATACCGACGACCCCGCGATTTTCCCGACTAATATGGAGAACGAATTTAGGCAGTTGAGGCTTGGCGCAGAAAACATCATGGACGAATCCGATGATATAAAAGATATTGAAGATTGGATAAATTCTCT
>JAGBOM010000010.1 GCA_017633865.1 Opitutales bacterium | reverse complement strand
GCCGAGCTTTACAAGCCCGAATTTGCGGTTGTCGCAAGACGGGAAGTCGGTTGCGTGCTCGACGTCGATTGCGATTCCTATTTGCGGGTTCAGCGAGTAGGCGGCGGTTGTAGCCCCGCGCGTGCCGATTTCCTCCTGCGAGGTCGCAACCGCCGCGATTTTGAAGTCGGGATTGCCGCCGCTATCGGAAATTCTTTTGAGAGCCTCGAAGGCGCAGTAGCAGCCGGCCTTGTCGTCAAAAGCCCTCGCGGCGTAGAGGCCGCCCGCAAGCTCGTCGAGGCCGCAGTCGTAAACGACGGCGTCGCCTATCGAAACGAGCTTTTGCGCCTCGAGTTTATTGCGCGCGCCGATGTCTATCCAGATTTGGTGCGTTTCGGGAACCTCCTTGCGCTCCTTGGCGTCCATAAGGTGTATCGCCCTCTTGCCCGTAACGCCCTTGATTGCTCCGTTTTTTGTGAGGATCAAAACCCTGCGGCCGGAAATCATTACGTTGTCGTGCCCGCCGAGCTGGTTGAAAAACAGGAAGCCGTCGTTGTCGATATAGGAAATTTGGAGGCCGATTTCGTCGATGTGGCCGGCGAACATTATGGTTTTTTCGGCGCCGCCCACGCTTGCTATGCGGTTGCCCAAAACGTCGCGGCGGTATTCGCACTTGAAGGTTTTTGCGAAGTCGTCGACGGCGCGCGCGGCCTCGAATTCGCAGCCCGTGGGGGAGCGGGTCGCCATTAGTTTTGAAAGGAAATCGTCGGGTTTTACGCTGTTCATAATTCTTTTTTTACGGGCGGAGCTGGTTGATTGTAAGCCCGAGGCATTTATAGGCTATTATGCCCAAGTCGTATTCGGAGCCCTGGAAGTGGAACACCCTTTGGACGTGTATTTGCGACTTGCCGGGCTCGAGCGCGAGCGCGGGCGAGTATGTTGTGGTCTCGAAGAATTTTTCGGAGAAGAACGAGCCCTGAACCGCGGGGCCGTTGTTGAACACGCTTAGAGCCTCGCCGTCGAAAACGTCGGCGGCGCGCTTCCAGAGAGCGGGCAGGTATTTGCGCTCGCGCGTCGGCGAAAGGTATTTTACTATTGTGAGGATGTTGCGCTCGGAGTCGTAGGAGGCGATTACGTTTTTGGAGCGCTTTTGGTTCATGAAAATTTCGCCCACCTTAAAGCCGTCAACCCTCAGCCTTACATATTCGGGAGCCACTGAAAGGCGGTCGCCGACGGGCTCGTTGTAGGGGTCTGAAATAATCGCGCCGAGCTGCTTTTGGTCGCCCTCTTTGTAGGGGACAAACGCGTAGGTCGACTTGTTCGCGTTAAAGCAGGAGTGGGCGGACATGTTTACAAGCGCGCCGCCTTCGCCCCACGCCTCCGCGCCCGAGTTTGTGAGCTTGTTTATCGACTGGAACGCGACAACCTTTACCGAATCCGGAATTTCAACACCCAAAATTTTAGACGCGTTTTGCTTTGAGACGAACGAGACCTCCCTTTCGACATTCATGCTTACGTCCGCGCCTTTCGCGTTTTTTAGCTTTGCCTGCTTTTCGAATTTGGCCTGGTACTTCGATTTTGCGGCGAGCTTCCACGGCTCCGCCGAAAACGCCGCGGGAATCTTCCAGTTCTGGGCGATAAACAGCTCTTTTTCGGGGAAGAAAAGCGAGTATTCCGAGCCCTCGGGGCCGACCCAAACGTAGTCTTCGCCGCCGATTATATTTAGGTGGGACTCCTCCCCGCCGTTAGCCAAAAGCGTGCGGTTGTACCAGCCGAGGCTGCGGCCGTTTGCGCCGTCGAAGGTGCTTGTGAGCACTCTGCCCTGAAGCTTCGGGCTGAGGGCCAGGAAGCTTTCGCCGTCGCCGAGCACTATGCAGTCGGCGTAGGTTTCCAAAAGCGAGATGTCTTTGCCGAACGTCCATTTGTCGGCCTCGGCGTATTCGCTTTGCGCTTCCGAAATTATTCCGCAGGCGGCAAGCATTATGCAGGTTAGCGCGCTTGCGGCGAGGGCGCAGATTTTGGGGAGTATTTTCATATGGGAAGAATAATAAAGAGTAAGGGCGGGGGTTAGGCAACCCTTTTTTAGTTTTGGCTTCGCGGTTTTGGCTTCGCG
>JAGBOM010000099.1 GCA_017633865.1 Opitutales bacterium | reverse complement strand
GGCTTATGAACGCGGCGTCTATTGAGCCTATGTCGGGCGGGATTTCCGCCTTTGCGCCGTCAAGCTCGGCGCCGGCGTCTATCAACACGCGCGCGCCTCTCTCGCTTTGAATTTCAAGGCACGACGCCCCTATTTCGGAATTCCCCCTGTGTATTATAATTTTCATGCCAAGATAAATTTATTGCGAATTGAAGCCCCCCCGAATGCCCGCGCGCCTATTTCAGCAAAAGCCGATTCTGCTTGAAGAGCAGGAAACGTCTTTCTTGTAGCTTAGCTCGGTTTTAAGAGCCGCAATCACGAGGCTGTCGGTTTTTTCAGGCGCGAAGCGCGTCTTTTGCCAGACCGAGTAAAAATCGCCCGGGCAAAGGCCGTCCAAAGAATAAAGCTCGCCCTCGACTTCCTTGGCGGGCGTTTTGCCGTCCAAAAAATATTTAGAATAAAGCTTTACCCTGCCCTCGAAAGTCGGCGGCGAAAACTTTATTTTCCAGTTGAAGCGGCGCATCGCCGCGGCGTCCATATTGTCGGCAAGGTTTGTGGTGCAGATAACCACCCCGGCAAACATTTCCATCTGCGCCAGAATTTCGTTCACCTGCGAAACCTCCCATGGCCTCCGCGCGCTTTGGCGGTTGTAAAAGAGCGAGTCGGCCTCGTCTATCATGAGAGCCGCGCCGTCGCGGGAGGCTTCGCGGAACATTTTGCGGATGTTCTTTTCGGTCTCGCCAACGTAGCAGCTGGAAATTTCGCTCATTCTTTTTACGACAAGCTCCCTGCCAAGCTCGCCCGCTATGAACCTGCCGAGCTGGGTTTTGCCCGTTCCCGCCGCGCCCGAAAACAAAAAGCTTAGCGGCGATTCCCCTGCGCGCCCCGCCGCCGACTTGTAGTTTTCAAGCGTCCGCGAAAGGGATTCCATGGGAAAGTCTATATTTAAAATCGACGCGTCGAAACGCCAGTCCACCTTAAATTCGCCGCGGGAGGATTTTCTGTTTGAAAGAAGCTCGTAGTGCGCCCTCGCGATTTTTTCGATATTCATGGCCAGCTCCGAATCGCCGCTTGAAACGCCCGCGGCCTTGTCCAGCACAAGCCCGATGCCCTCGGCGGAAAGCCCGTACCGCTTTGAAACCGCCTTCACTTGCGGAAAAAACTTTTTGCCTATCTTGTTTTTCGCCATGCCGCTTTTTATTACGATTTCTTTTTGGCGCTCCGAAATTCCGTCGAAGCGCAGCGAATACGAAAAGCGGGCGAGCGTCGATTTGTCGATGCTCTCGACGCCGTTTGCAATCCATATTACCGGGCCTTTCGCCCCGTCTAAAAGCGAATTGGCCGCGCCCTTGCGCCCGCTGTTGGCCTTGCCCGCGGGAATCGGCGGAATCCTGGCCGGCAGCGACTCGAGGAACTCGTCCGCCCCGTCGATAAGCGCGATTGACTTGCCTCCGCCCGCCGCGAACATCGCCGCGGCGATGTTTGTGCGCGTAAGATTCGCGCAGCCGCCTTCGCGGTTCGGGACATATACGCCCCTGCGCAGCGACTTCGCCAAAGCCTTGGCAAACTCGCGCTTGCATTCGCCCTCCTCGCCGTAAAATAAAATGTGGTGCGGCTCGCCCGACTTCAGCATCTTGCCGATTATTTTCACGTCGCCGGAGTCTATCGGGAAAGACGAAAGCCTAAAATTCGTTTCGGGATCCAGCCTTTGGCTAAACCTTTCCGCGACGCCCGAGCCGTCGAATTCGGAAATGTACTCGCAAATTTCATTCTCGAGGAGCGGAAACGCGTCGCGGGAAGGCTTCTCCACTATATTTTTGTCGCGCAGCCTCTTTATCGAAGCCGAAACTTCGCTTTGCTTGGAATTCACGGCCTCCGCAAAAAACGCGAACAATTTGGACTGCGAAGCGTCGCGGCAGGCGTCGTCGCAAATGCGCTTGAACCCGCTCGTTTTGTCCCACGCAAAAAGAAAGGCGATTAGGCGCTTGTCGACCTCCTCAAGGCCGAAAAAGTCGGATATTTTCTCGATTTCAACACAATAGCCGCCGCCCGCAAAAAGAAGCTTCGATTTGTCGATATTCGAGATAATCTCGGCCGAAACCGACCTCATTATGTCTTTTGAAATGTTCGCGTCCGAAATATTTTCGCAAATCGCGCTAACGATGCCGCCCGCGTCTCCCGCGCCGCTTATCGACTTTAAAAGACCCCCTTTTTCGCTGCTGGAAAGAGCCTCCGCCCTGTTTTTCACCAGCTCCCTGAGGGCGCTAAAATCGGAGATTTCATAGAGGGCCAGCGCGAATTTTTCGCTGCCGATGCGGCTCTCCGCCAAATTCACCAATGCCGACTCGATTACGCCCCTTGCCGAAAATTCAATCTTGTTTTTGCCCATGCCCGTTATGCCGCCCATAATTCTTAGCTCCGCCTTAAGTTAAAATTTTTCGGCTAAAGCCTAACTCCACGCCGCGACAAAATACGTCGCATACAAAACCCTCCCCTCAAAATTCAAGACGAAAAGAAAGGAAATTTATTGCCTCCCAAACCGATTTAACATCATACACTGCGCTGACGCGCACCGCTTTTTTTATATAAAATTTTTCAATAGAACTTCTTTCCCTTTTCAAAATTTATACAAAAAAACTGCGAGTTGATACTTGCCGGGGGAGATGGGAAACGTTAAGTTTCGTTAAAAGGCGTTAAATGCCGTTAAAATACAAGGGTTGGACGAATTTAAGGCGCAATGGCCGCTTTTGGGAAAAATTTTTACGCGGCGGCCTCTTTTTTTATATGTTTGCCGCGCTTTTGGGAAAAATATGAGCCGTTGAATCGCAAAGAAAAAGCCTTGCAAATGCGATGCAAGGCTTTTGTCAAAACTGTGAATGGCGTATAGTTTAAAAAGTCACGGTTGCTGTTAAAACGGCGGCCGCCATCCAGTAGATGAATCTGCGCCAGTCGCCGGCGGAAACCGCGTAAAAAAGCGCGGCGAGCACGTCCAACAGCATTAAAACACATGGAAAAATCTTTGTAATCATGCCTCAAAAAGGATCGTCGGCGTTGACGATTGCTTTATCTGCGAATTTGCGGATTCCGCCGGCTTTGCGCACGCGGTTTTTAATGGTGATAAACAGTTGCCAGAGCTTTTTGGAAGAGAGCGAGCGCCAGTCGCGGACTCCGAATTTATCGGCCGAAATTGCTGAAATATATTCTTCCGGCACGCCGTATTCCTCGATGCCGGGGATGTCGTAGCCGGCGCGCTCGATATTCCAAACGTATCGATTTCGCGTTCCCTCCTCAAGCGCGTAGCGGGCCATTTCCGGCCCCCAGACGATTATGCCGTTTTCGAGCAGGATATCCTGGGCAAGATAAATGGCGTCCCACTGGGTTTCGGTGGCGTCGTTTACGTTGATTTCGCACCCGAAAAGATCTTCCAAAATCGAGTGGCGGAGAGCGCGCTTTTCATTTTCGGGCTTATTTCCCCAGCCGAATTTCTCGAAAATCCGCCGCCATTGGAGGTGGTACTTTTGCAACTGGGCTGACCAACGGCGCGGCGCCCTGCGCGCGTGCTGTTTTTTAGCGGCTGTCAGCGTTGGCATATCGGCTCCTTTTTTAGCAGGGCTTCGCACTTATCGCGAACTGCGGCGGCTTTCGCGGCTCTATCCGGATTTATTATCCAGCAGAGGCTGTAAATGCCGTCCATCTCCCTTTTGATGAAGTCGGCTTCGTCGGGCGAGATGAACACATTTGCGGGTTGGGATTCATCCATCATTCCGCCTCCTTGTCTGTCTTGGCCTCTACAAAGAAGCGCTCGCTTTGCTCGAATTTAAAGGAGTTTGACACGACAACGTCGCCGTTTTTCAAGGCGCGCTTAATGGCGTCCTTATTGAGCTTATAGACGGTCGTTACGCATTCGGGCCTGCCGTTTGCAAGGAACATCTTTGCGGCGATTTCGTCGGACTCTCCGGAGATGTTTACGAGGGATTTATTGCCGAGCTTGAATCCGTAGATGGCGAGCGAGCAGCTTGCGGATTTCTGCTTGCCGAAGAGGCGCTCGCGATTTTGCTGGGCGTAGGGCAAGGCGCGCAGCTGGATAGCCTCTATTGTGGCGTCAAGAACGCGGATTTCGGAGTTGTATTTGTGGAGGATTTTTTGGCTTTCGATGTCGCGCGCGGCTTTGAGTTGTTCGCGCTTTAGCTGAAGGAGGGCGATTTGGTCGATGTCGGATTCGAATTCGTCGCGGGAGTTGTAGTATTGAATTAGGCTGTTAGTTCTTGGCATGGTATTTTTGCATCCTTCTAATTTTTTGATATTGTTCGAGTGGAAAAACTTTCAGAACATCGTATATTTCCGCGCTTCGGACAGCGTCGGCGTATGTCGCAAATTCGCCGACTTCAATGCGGATGTTTTTTTCGTGAAAGCATACTTTAAAGCCGCCGCGCTGCGTTTGAGAGACGTAGCAGGGGATTCTGTCTTCGTCTTTGATTGGCGAAAAAAGGCGGATTATTAGCTCGATTACTTTTCTCATGGCTATTGGTATGAGATCCCAAGACGTTTTGCGGCCTTGCGATAACTCCAACCCTTTACCCTTAAGTTATTTTTTATTTTTGTGTTTTTTTGCATTGTTTGCATACCAGTTTTCTGTTAATGTTCTAATTAGAACTACAAAAAATCTGGTAATGCAAGAAAAAAATACAGAAAAATTGGTAAATTTTTCAGATCGCTTCAAAAAACTGATGGACGAATCTGGATTAACGCAAACAGCAGCGGCCAAAATTTTTGGCGTTTCGCAAGGCGCAATCTTTGACTATCGAGAAGGACGCAGCG
>JAGBOM010000098.1 GCA_017633865.1 Opitutales bacterium | reverse complement strand
GCCCGCCTTGTCGGCGAGAGCCTGCTTGACCGCCGCGCCGAGCACAATGCCGACGTCCTCCACAGTGTGGTGGTAGTCGACATCGACGTCGCCCTTCGCCTTCAATTCAAGGTCGAACAATCCGTGGCGGGAAAAAAGGCTTAGCATATGGTCGAAAAACGGTATGCCCGTATCGACGCCGTATTTGCCCGCGCCGTCCAAATTTATGCGCAGGGAGATTTGAGTTTCCTTGGTGTTGCGTTCGATTTCAGCTATTCTTGATTTTTCCATTTTATCGAGCTTTCCTTTAATTTTTGCATGTCTGACGGGGTGCCGACCGTAATTCTAAGGCCGTCGCAAATTTTTTTGTCGTTCGGCCAAAAGCGGACGAGGATTTTGTCCGCCTTCAAAAATTCAAAGTACGACTTCGCCGCCTGCGCGGGGCTTAGGCCCTTTTTATTCGGCCTTACGAACACGAAATTCGACGAGCTTTTCACATAGTTCCAGCCCATTTCGCCGAAGAATTTTTCTATATCTTCGCGGCTTTCGACAACGCGCCTGCGGGCGTTTTCGTAATAGTTTGAGTCGCGCAGGGCTGCTACGGCGGCGGCGCAGGCGAGGCGGTCGATATTGTAGCTGTCGCGCACGACGTCGAGGGTTTTTATAATATCTTCGTCGCCGACAGCCCAGCCCACGCGCATTCCCGCGAGCCCCCAGCCCTTCGAGGAGGTGCCCACGCACAATACGTTTTTGCGGGAGGCCGCGAACTTGGAGAAAGTCTTGCCCGAAAACGGCGCGTAGGCCTCGTCTATAACAAAAAGCCCCTTGAAATTGTCCGCCAAATATTCCACCTCGCTATCCGAAAACGCGACGCCGAGGGGCGCGTTGGGGTTCGTCAAAATAAAGACGTTCGCCCCGCTTGATACGATTTTTTCAAGCGGCAGCTTTAGGCCGCATTCAAAGTCGAGCTCCAAAAGCTCCGCGCCCTGCATTTTTGAAAGCACGGGGTAGAGCGAATAGCTCGGGTTCATCGCGGCGACTTTCAAATTTTCGTCGCCGAAAGCGCGCATAACGAGGTTTAAAACGTCGTCCGAACCGTTGCCGCCGATTGCGTTTTTAGGCTCGACCCCGTAGAAATTCGCGACCTCCGCCCTGAGGCGGTCCGAAAGCGGCGCGGGGTAAAGACGAAGCGCTGCGCAGTCGTCGCCAAGCTCCTGCAATATCGCCTCCCGCACTTTGGGAGACGGCGGGTACGGAAATTCGTTCGTGTTGAGCTTAGTCCAGCCGCCGCCCTTGGGCTGCTCGCCCGGGGTGTAGGCGCTTAGGCTCGAAACCGTCTTTGAAATTTTGTAAAAGCTATTTTCCATTTTTAAAGTCCTCCGCGATTTTTGAAACGTCCAAAACGGGTTTTGCGCGCGCGCCGTTTTCGAGCCGCTCGAAGTACGGGTCGGGCTTTTTCTCTATGCTGAAGGGCTCCTCCGGCAGGGTGTCCTCGTCGAGCTCGAGCTCGTCGAGAGGGTCGTAGTCGTCAAAGGCCATAGAGAGGCGCCTTGCTTCGTCAACCAAAATTGCGGCGGGGTTTTCGAGCCTGCCGTCCTTCATTTCGAGCTGGAAGATATGCGGGGCGCACGCGGCCTCGTAGCGCTTGCGGATTTTATTTACGTCGCCGCCCTTTACGCCGCTTCGGTTTGAAAGCAGAACGCAGTCGCTAAAGTGGCTTACAGCGTCAAAGTATCCCGCAAGGCCGTCGAAGTCCGAAGCGTACAAGGCGCAGTCGAAAACGCCTATGATTCTAACGAGCCTTACAATGCCCGCGTCGCACATCTTTTTGAAGTCCTCGACGGAGTCGGCAAGGTTTCGATAAGAGTCCGCAACGAAAAAGAGAACGTCCGCCCCGCCCCCGAGATTTTCGACAATTTCGCGGGCGTTTTCCGGAGACGAATAGCGGATAAATTGCGCGAGATTTTTTATGGTAGAGTCGAATTCGCCTTCGCCCTCCGACTCCGAAAGCATAACCGCAACGCGCGGCTCGCCGCAGACCCCGCGCGAAATCAAGTCGAGCAAAGCCGCCCTGCGCCCCGAAAAGCGGGTTCCCAAAATCAAGAAGGCGTCCATATTTATTTAAGAGGCAAAGTTTTTCCCGCCGCCAAAACCGCGTCGGCAACGACGAGGGCGGCCATGCTTTCAACAATCACCGCCGCGCGCGGCAAAACGCAGGGGTCGTGCCGCCCCTTGCCCGCAAATGTTACGGGGTTTAGCGATTTGTCGAGCGTGTTTTGAGTTTTAAATATCGTGGCCGTGGGCTTAAACGCGGCGCGGAAATCTATTGTCTGGCCGCTTGATATGCCGCCCAAAACGCCGCCGGCAAAATTCGTGCGGGTTTTTACGGAGCCGTCCTCGCCCAAATAAAATTCGTCGTTATGGGCGGAGCCGAACATTCTCGTTCCCGCAAATCCGCTTCCGATTTCAAAGCCCTTGCAGGCGGGGATTGAAAGAACGGCCTTGGCCAAGTCCGCCTCGAGCCTGTCGAAAACGGGCTCGCCCAAACCCGCGGGGCAGCCGGATATGCGGCAGCGGATTACGCCGCCCACGCTGTCGCCCTCGGAGCGCGTCTTTTTTATAAACTCAATCATTCTTAGCGCCGTCGGCTTGTGCGGGCAGCGAACCTCGGTCTCCTCAATCTGCTCGAGCGTCGGGATTCCGTCAAACGACGGCATCGAAATTGAATGGACGCTCTCGACCCACGCGCGGATTTCTATTTTTGTCAGGCATTTTTTGGCTATCGCGCCGGCCGCGACTCTCGCCGCGGTTTCGCGGGCGGAGCTTCTGCCGCCGCCGCGCGGGTCGCGTATTCCGAATTTGGCGTCGTAGGTGAAGTCGGCATGGCCGGGGCGCCAGAGCGCGGACATTTCGGAGTAGTCGGAAGAGCGCTGGTTTTGGTTTTCTATTACAACGGCTATGGGCGTTCCGAGAGTTTTGCCGCCCAAAACGCCGGAAAGGATTTTGCACGCGTCGGGCTCGGAGCGGGGGGTGGATATTGACGACTGCCCCGGCCTGCGCCTGTCAAGCTCCGCCTGAATGTCGGCCTCCGACAAGTCCAAATTGGACGGGCAGCCGTCCACAACGCAGCCTATGGCCGGCCCGTGGCTTTCCCCGAAAGTCGACACCCTAAAATAACGTCCAAAAATACTGCCGCTCATTTTTTCATTATAATGTACGCGCGCGCGCAGACTTCAAGCCCAAAAAAGCCGCCGCCGCTACTTGCCGCGCTTTGCGCGCGCCATCGCGCGGGCGCCCTGCAAATATATGCGCTCCACGCGCTCCTCGACGTCGCTAATATTGCCGTCGGAAGCCACGCAGACGCCGCTTTTTAAGT
>JAGBOM010000097.1 GCA_017633865.1 Opitutales bacterium | reverse complement strand
GTCCGTTGAGCCTCGAGCAAGTCCAAGAACCTGAGGCTTCCCGACTCGTAAAGCTCCTTTGAGAGCCTGTACGCCTGCTCGTCCGACTCACACGCCCCTTTCAGAAGGCCGATTTGCTCGCGGATTTTCGCGCATGAAAGAATGTTGTCCTGCGCCTCCTTTATGGCCGACATCGCGGTTTTCTCCCACGAGATGCCCGCGGTTTTCGTAAGCGCCTTCTGGTATTTTACGTTGTAGTAGGTTTTGCCGCCGTTAAAGAGATTCCATGAAACCGTCGGCCCGAGGCTCCAAGAGCCGAAATTTTTGTCGAACAAATTTGCGGAGGTCGGGGCCGTGTAGGAAATCTGCCCCGATATGTAAAAGCGCGGCAGGTAGTCGGCATAGGCCGCGCCGATGTTGGCGTTTGCGCTTTTAATTTTGTAGGCGGCCGCGATAATGTCGGGGCGGCGCTTTAATAGCGACGCGGGGACGGACTTCGGCGCGATTTTTTCAAACTCCGGAAGCTTTTTATTTTCCTCCAATTCGCCCTTTAGCTCTCCGACGTTTAAGCCCAAAAGAAGCTCGAGCGCGTAGCGGGCGGAGTCTATGCTTTTGCGTATCGCCGGAATCTCCGACTGCGTCGTTTGAAGCTGCGCCCCGGCTCTTACCATGTCGAGCTCCGAGCCCAGGCTGCCCTTAACAAGCTCCTCTGTAATTTTGAACGACTCCGCCTGCGCGGCGAGGTTATCCTCGGTGATTTCCAAAAGCTCGCAGTTCGCCCTGTAAGAGAAATAGGCCTTTGCGACTTCCGCCGCCACCTCGAGCTTTACGGCGTACCCCGAAAACAGCGCGGAAAGAAAATCCGCCCCCGAGCTTTCCACAAGCCTTCTTGTGCCGCCGAAAACTTCAATCTCCAAGCTTGCCGCGGCCCCCGCGCCGTATCTTAGAACGGAGCTTGACGCGCCCGAGCCCCATTCGGTCAAGTCGGCGTCCACTCCCAAAACGGGCAAAAGCCCGCTTTCGGACATTCCGAGCTTCGCGCGGGCCTCCTCGATTTTTGAGAGGGCGGAGCGAATGTCGTAATTTTTTTGGAAAGCCCGCTCGATAAGCGAATCCAGCTCGGGGTCGTTAAACATCCTCCACCATTCGGCGATTTCCGACTCGTCGAAAGTTTCCGACGCCTCGCCCGAGACGTCGGGAGTCTCGATTTGCTCGAAAGAGTCCGCAACGCCTTCGAGGCGCGGATATTCAAAATCGGGGCCAACCGCGCACGAGCCCGCAAAAAGCGCCGGCGCGAACAAAATAATTTTTAAAATTTTGCTATTCATATCTTAAAGCCTCAATCGGGTCGAGCCCCGCCGCCTTGTACGCGGGGTAATATCCGAACAAAACGCCCACAATTATGGACACGCCAGCCGACACCGCTAGCGCCTAATACGAAATCGAGCTCGGCCAGTTCATAATCCCCGCAAGCACCCTCGACGACAAATGCCCAACGCCTATCCCGACAATCCCTCCAAGCATGCATATCACGACCGCCTCCACCAAGAACTGCCGCAGGATGTCGCGCCTCTTGGCTCCAACCGCCATTCTAAGCCCTATTTCTCGGGTGCGCTCCGTCACCGACACAAGCATTATGTTCATAATGCCCACGCCCCCCACTATCAGCGAGACGAACGCCACGCACAAAAGGAGGTTCGTCATGGTTTTGGTCTGCCCCGTCAAAAAGTCCGAAAATTCGCTCATCGTGCGGATTTGGAAATCGTCCTCCGCGCCGTCGGCAAGGCCGTGGGTTCGGCGCAAAACTTCGGTAATTTCAGAAACCGCCGCCGCGACGCTTTCCGGCGAATTCGCCCACGCCGAAACGCTGTCGACATTCCTGAAGCGGACGGGCGGCAGCGAGCTTGACGAGGCCGGGTATTTGTCGGCTGCGGAGGCGTAAAAGGACGAAGTCGTCACGGGGCTTGACGCCGCCGAAGACCCCGCCGCGCTGATGGAGCTTTGCCCCGCGCCCGAGAGCCTCGCCTTGACGGCCGTCCACGGGGCGATGACGCAGTCGTCCTGGTCCATGCCCATCATGTTCGCGCCCTTGGTTTTTAGGACGCCTATCACCTTAAAAATCGAGTTTTGTATGCGGATGTCCTTGCCGAGAGGGTTTTCCGCGCCGAAGAGCTCGCGCTTTAAAGTGGAGCCGATTAGGCAGACCTTCGCGCCGCCGACAACCTGCCGCCT
Source organism: Opitutales bacterium (assembly GCA_017633865.1). GTDB lineage: Bacteria > Verrucomicrobiota > Verrucomicrobiia > Opitutales > Intestinicryptomonadaceae > Intestinicryptomonas. The sequence goes on along the minus strand of JAGBOM010000097.1, from coordinate 2,710 downwards.
CGTAAACATTTCGCCGTCGTCGAGGCTCCACGAGCCGATTTCAAGATAGTCCTCGTTTACGCCGTTTATGGAAAATGGCACCCAGTTTTTGCCGCCGTAAACGACCTGCCCGCGCGCCGAAACAACGGGGGTGGCCTTTTTCACGCTCGGACAGTTTTTTACGATTTCCTCGGCGTCCTCGGCGGTGATTGTGGCCTTGGAGCCCGAGCCGGAGCTTACTCCGCCCACCATGCTCGCGCCGGGGCGCACAGTAATGGAGTTTACGCCCATGGTCGATATGCTTTTTTTGAGGCTTTGCTGCGCCCCGTTTCCGATTTCCATAAGCGCGATTACGGAGGCTATGCCTATTACGATGCCGAGCGTCGTCAAAAACGTGCGCATCGGGTTTCTCAATATGGACTTGAGGGCGCTTTTTACTATCGCGAGCTTTCTCATCTTAAAACCTTGTCGGAGGCTATTTCGCCGTCTACAACCTTGACGACGCGCTTGGCCTTGGCTGCTATTTCGGGCTCGTGGGTTACGAGCACCACCGTCACTCCGCCGCTTGAGTTTATCCGGGCGAACATATCCATAATTTCGGCGCTCATTCGGCTGTCGAGATTGCCCGTGGGCTCGTCGGCGAACAAAATTTCGGGGTTGTTCACAAGGGCGCGGGCTATGGCCACCCTCTGCTGCTGCCCGCCCGAAAGCTGCGAAGGCTCGTGGAGCATTCTGTCTTTAAGCCCGACAAGCTCGAGCATGGCGCGCCCCCTTTCGAGCGCCTCCCTGTCGCCCATGCGGGAGGCCGTGTAGGAAAGCGGCATTATCACGTTTTCGAGCGCGCTTGTGCGCGGCAGAAGGTTGAAGCTTTGGAATACGAAGCCTATTTTGCGGTTGCGCATCTCGGCCCGGCCGTCGTTGCCGAGCCTGCCGACTTCCACCCCGTCCAAAAAGTACTCGCCCGAAGTCGGCCTGTCGAGGCAGCCGAGAATGTTCATAAGCGTGCTTTTGCCCGAGCCCGAAGCCCCAGTGAGAGCGAGCATTTCGCCCTTCTCCACGCTCAGGCTCACGTTTTTGAGCGCGGGCAAAGATATGTCGCCCACGACATAGGTTTTGCAAACGTTTTTAAGCTCTATCAGCCCCATCTTTTCGCCCGGGTTATTTTTTGCGGCCCCTCATAGGCGGCTTCGGCAAAAACGGGTTAGACTCGCCCGCCTTGGCGGCCTCCGCGCTTTCGACGCCAACTATCACCCTGTCCGACTCCGAAAGAGAGCCCTGTTTTATTTCCGTATAAACTCCGTCGTCTATGCCCGTTTCGACGGCGACCTCCCTCGGGGCGTTCCCCGCGCCCAAAACCCAAACGCTCTTTTTTAATCCGCGCCGCGGAGCGCCGCCGGGCGACCATTTCAAAGCGGCGTTCGGAACGCTCAAGGCTTTTTCGCTTTTGGATATTTCAAACTTCATGTTGGCGGTAAGGTAGGGCAAAAGATTTCCGTCCGAATTGTCTATCAAGACCTCAACTATGTACACCACCACGTTCTGGCTCATGGTTGCGTTCAGCCTGATTTTGCCGACCGTGCCGCAAAACTTTTCGTCCGGAAAAGCGTCAACCGTAAATTCCACCCGCTGGCCGACCTTCACCTGCCCGATGTCCGCCTCGTTTACCGACGCCCATATCTCCATCTTTTTCAAATCCTTTGCGATTGAAAAAAGCGAGCTTACGCTCATGTTTGAAACCACCGTCTGCCCGACATTCACAAGCCTGTCTATAATCACGCCGTCTACGGGCGCGCGTATTGTGCAGTAGTCGAGGTTGCGCTGGGCGGTTTTCACGCTCGCCTGCGCCTGCAAAATTTCGGCCTCCGCCCTCGCGATTGCCGCGTTTGACGCCTCTATTTGCGCCGAGGCGCTTTCAAAGGCGGAAAGATATGCGTCGTGCTCGGCCTGCGAAAGCGCCCTGCCCACCCCGACTTTTTGGGCTCTGTCCCAGTCGCGCTCCGCCTTTTTGCGGGAGGCCTCGGCGACGGCCAAATTCGCCCGCGCCTCCTTTAAAGCCGCCTCAGTCGCGGCGAGCTTCGCGTTTGCGGTAAGCAAGTCCGAGCGCGGGATTTGGTCGTCAATTACGGCGAGCATATCGCCCGCGCGGACCTTCGAGCCGAAGTCGACCCTCTTGCCGTCAATGTCGGTTCCGAACTTCAAAATTTCGCCCGAAACTCTCGCGCCCACCGAAACCAAATCTTCGGGCTCCACGGGCCCCGTAGCGTCTATCGCTACAACAATGTCTCGGCGCTCCACGGGAGCCGTTTTATAAAAGGCCTGCGAAGAGCCCGCGCCGGCGTACCGCCTGTATCCCCAGAAGGCCGCCAAGGCCGCCAAAGCGGCAAAAGCCGCGTATTTTACAACTTTTTTTAACGCCATTTTTTTCGATATTCAAAAAGTATAACAAAAAAATCGGAGCCTAAGTTTCAAAAATCGCCTATTCGGATTTTCCAAGGCCGCCGTTTTTCGCGCCGAATTTTGAAGCCGCGAACGCCGCCAAAGGCGCAATCAAAAGCGCGAATCCGAGCGCGGCCAAAGCGGCGCCGCCCGCGCCCATGCCCCCGCAAAGCGACGCCCTTATAAAAGCGAAGTTCAAAACCCATGCTCCCAAGCGGCATAATTGAAGATTTCGCCGCCCGTGGGCTTCTGGCCGAAGGATTCGCAATAGACGGTTTTCTCGTCGGGGTGTCCC
>JAGBOM010000096.1 GCA_017633865.1 Opitutales bacterium | reverse complement strand
TGCGCGTCTTGAAATTGTCGCTTGCGTCAATGCACATGTCGGCGCCTTTCAAAATTTCCAAAACGTCTTCGCGCGAATTTAAAAATTTTTCAAAAACCGATATTTCAACTTCGGAATTTATGCTTGAAAGCCTTTCGGCGGCGAGGCGCGCCTTGCTTTGCCCAACCTGTTTTTCAGTGTAAAGCGTCTGGCGGTGCAAGTTTGAAATCGAAACGCGGTCCCCGTCGGCAACCAGAATTTTGCCCACTCCCGCGCCCGCCAAAATCGGCAAAAGCGCGCTGCCCACACCGCCCGCGCCAACAACTACCATTTTGGTATTCTTTAAAACCTCAACCGATTTTTCGCCGAAGCCCGAAAGCCCGGTTTGCCTCGCGTACCTGCCCTTCATTTTAGCCCCCCGCGACAATCGAAAAGACTTCAAGCCTGTCGCCTTCCGAAAGCGGCAAATCCTTAAACTCGGAATATTTTTTTGCCGAAAGATTTACCTCCACAACGCACCTTTCAGGCTTAAAGCCTTTTTCGAGCAAAAATTGCGAGACGCTTTGCCCGTTCTTGGCCCCGATTTTTTTGCCGTTTAAAACTATATTTATAGATGTGGAGTTTTGCATAAAATTTTTCTGTTTAATTAAAAAAAAGCACACTATGCATAAATGCAAAACAAAGTCAACCATTTTAGTAGTATTTTTTCTTGACGCGATAAAAAATTTTAAATTTTATTTTTCCATTATGAATTTAGAAAATCTTTTTGAGCGCATAAAATCGTCCGAAAAAATATCGGCAAAAGAAGCCCTTGAAATCGCGCAAAGCGCGCCGAAAGACAAGCTCTACCAAACCGCGGACAAAATCAGGGAATTTTTTCTGGGCAATAAAATCGAGACCTGCTCGATAATGAACGCCCACAGCGGCAGATGTTCGGAAAACTGCAAATGGTGCGCGCAATCTGCGCATTATAAAACAGGCGTGAAAGAATACGGCTACGTCTCAATATCCGAAGCCTTGAAAAACGCGAAATACGCCAAAGATAAAAGAGTTCAAAGATTTTCGCTTGTGACAAGCGGCAAAAAAATCCCCGACAGCCAGACCGAAAATATCGCAAAAATTTACGAGGAAATGGGGAAGCTCGGCATCGCCCTCTGCGGCTCCTTCGGGCTTTTGAGCAAAGACCAGCTAAAAAGGCTGAAAGAAGCGGGCATGACGCGCTATCATTGCAATCTCGAAGCCGCGCCGTCATATTTCCCGAAGCTTTGCACAACCCACACTATCGAAGAAAAATTGCAAACGCTAAAATACGCAAAAGAGCTGGGATATGAAATTTGCTGCGGAGGCATTATAGGCATGGGCGAAAACTTGCGGGAAAGGCTCGAGCTTGCGTTCGCGATTTCCGAAATCGAGCCCGATTCCATACCGCTAAACGTGCTTCAGCCCATAAAGGGAACGCCTCTTGAAAACACTCCGCCGCTGACGGAGGACGAAATTTTAACGGCATTTGCGATGTTCAGAATAATAAATCCGAAAGCGCACATACGTTTTGCGGGCGGAAGAAGCGCGTTTATAAACCGCCAGCGCGACGCCCTGAAAGCCGGGGCAAGCGCGCTTTTGGTCGGCGATATGCTCACGACAATAGGCTCCGACATCGCCGCCGACTACAAAATGCTGTCGCAAATGGGCTACGACTTTTTAGCCGTGGAATAAGCGCATTGAGATTGATAAAATATGCGTAGACGTTTTTGCGAAAGTTTCGATGTCTTTCTGATGCCCTGTTTTAGCGGGTTCGCGAGGTTTTTGCATGTAATTTTTATGGAGACTTTTTGAAAATAATCTTGTAAGTATAATTGGCATCTCATAGAGTGAAACAATGTATTTATTTCATTTGGTGAAATGAAAAAGACCTTTAAAGATAAATTAAAAAGAGGAGTTCAACATGAAAATACAAGCCGTAAAATTTAGAAAAGACGGATTTATGACGCAGCCTTTTGCTTTCGGAGGCGAAGACGCCGCGGATAAGTTTGATGCCAACATTAAATACAGTTCCGGTTTGCAGAACTATGTCATAGATACGGGGACCGAGGTAATTTTGGTGGATACAGGCTTGCCGGCGGGGACGCCCGAAGAATCCCCGGATGAAACAACAATGATTTACACCGGGAAAGACATAAAATCCTACATGGAAGCATTGGCGGATTTAGGGTACAAGCCGGAACAAATCAGCAAGATTCTGATTACCCACAAGCACGCCGACCATACGGGAGAATTAAAGAACTTTCCAAATGCCAAAATCTATGTGAATGCCGAAGAATGCGATGCCGATGAAATCAAAACCGTCCCAAACGTCATACCTGTTCATTTTACCGACGGTGCGTATCATAACTTCCCCGAAAGCCAAAAGATAGCGGACGGCGTGTATTACATTAAGGCTAAAGGGCATACCAAAGGCAACAGTTTGATTATTGCCGAAGACGATGGTTTGTTCTATATGTTTGAAGGCGATATAACCTATACAGACGAAGCTCTCTATGCCAACAAAATATCGGTAATTTATGAGGATAAAGCAGCCGCCCGAGAGACTTTAAATAGAGTCCGCGAATTCGTAAGCCATAATCCGACCGTTTATTTGGGAACGCATACGCCTTTCGGCTATAAGAATTTGGAAGAAAAGCGCATTGTCGAATTGAATAACCCGCCCAAAACATTGCCGCTTGGCGAGATTGTATTCAAAGCCAAGACCGGCAAATATATCTGTTCCGTTTGCGGATATGTCTATGACCCCGCCGAAAACAACGGCGTGGCGTTTGAGGATCTGCCCGAGGATTGGAAATGCCCGCGCTGCAAGCAGCCGAAAACAAAATTTAACGCGGCGTAAGAAAATTAGCCGAAGCCAAAAATTAGGCGTATATTTGTAGGCAATCTTCTTTCGGGTTGCAACGAAATGCAACTTGAAGCTGTTGCAAAATTGCAACATATCAAAAACAAGGGGCTTGAGAGTTTTTTTGACCGAGCCTCTCCCTCCGTTGTTTTTACTTTGTAAAAGGCGGATTTGCATCAAGTTGCGAGTCTGCCTTTTCTTGTGGAAATTGGGGGCAACTTCAAAGGTTATGGGATTCCGATTTTTGCAAATTTATCCGCAAAAAAATCTTGATAAACCGCGCAAATTCGCGTATCTGTATGGGCCGTATAAAAGCTGATAGGAGGCTGTTATGGAGGAAAATAGAGAGGCGGTTTTTTATTCCAAAATTGACGCGTGGCTGGTCGCTGTTATGCTGTTAAGCCTTTTCGCCGCAGTGCCTGTGTTTTATATGATGCCGACAGAGCATGGCGCTTTTGCATTTATCCTGATTTTATGTCTCGCGGTTTATCTTTTGGGAATTCACGCCGTTCTCTCGTGCAAATATATCTTCCGCAAAGACTATTTGTATATCCGCTCGGGCGTTTTTGTGTTTGTAAAAATTCCGTACAAAGACATTAAGGGCTTTTCCGATTCCCGCTGCCTGCTGTCCGCGCCCGCCGCGTCTCTTGACAGAATTAAAATAAATTACGGCGGAAAGATTTTCGGCATTCAAAAATTCACGCTCGTCTCGCCGAAAGATAAAAATCTGTTTAAGGAAATTTTGGCGGAAAAAATTGCGGGCATCGGGGACGTTTGAGGCTTGTGGCTTTCTGCTTTTTTATTGACTGCGGCGCAAAAATATTATCTAAATAAATGCAATGCCAAACGCTAGTTTAATTATGAAAAAAACAATCTTGCTTTCCCTAATAATTCCCGCGGCTTTCGCCGCTTTTGCCGACAACGAAAACTACGACGGCCAAGACCTAACCTATTGGGACTTTTCAGGCCAAAGCCTCGTAAACTCAAGCTGGGTGGGCGCATTGGCAACCGAGGCGCATTTTGACAACGCGAATTTAACCTCGGCAAACTTCACTGATTTATGGGCCGACGAGGCGACTTTCGCCGGCGCTAATTTTACCGATGCAATAATAACAGGCGCGAGCTTCTCGGAAACAACTTCGGGCGGATTTACCAAAGAACAGTTCTATTCCACAAAAAACTATAAAGACAAGGATTTGAGCTCTGTCGAAATCGCGAGAAACGACCTCAGCGGCTGGGATTTTTCCGGCCAAAATTTAAACGCTACGGTGTTTAGTTTTTCCAACTTGACGGGCGCAAATTTTGCAAACTCGATAATAACCGAAGCGCGCCTGCAGAAAACTGTCGAAAACGGATTCACAAAAGAGCAGCTCTATTCCACAAAAAGCTACCAAGACAAAATTTTGACCGGCGTAAGCCTGTGGGGCAACGACCTCAGCGGCTGGAATTTCTCAAACCAGAATTTAGAGGAATCCAGTTTTGAGTCGTCAAACTTGTCGGGCGCGGATTTCTCCGAGGCTAATTTATGCAAAGCGGATTTTTACGGGGCAACCCTGACGGACGCGGATTTTACAAACGCTTCGATTGTCGGCGCGGACCTGTCGAAAACTCTCGAGTTCGGCTTTACCCAAGAGCAGCTCTTTTCCACAAAAAGCTACAAAGACAAAAATTTGGGCAGCATCGCTTTTTCCTACAACTATGCAGACGGCTGGGACTTTTCAGGCCAAAATATGGCGGGTGCGCTCTTCTCTTTTGCGTACTTGCCGAATGTGAATTTCACCGGCGCGAATTTAACGGGCGCGGACTTTACCGAGACGGATTTGGACGGCGCAAACTTCACCGCCGCCGACCTGCGCGGCGCATATCTGGAGCAGGCAACGGGCGACCCAATTTACAAAAATACCATCATGGAAGACGGCGCTATAAAAAATTTCTCGATGGCCTCTTCCGCCGACTCTCTTTCAATAGGCGTTCATGAGACTGCCGCAAAAATTTCCGAAGCTGACGCGTCTGTTTCGGGCGGGGCGACGCTGAGGCTCGAAACCGGCGCGGAGCTTGATGTTGCAAACGGCAAAACGCTTACAATATCAGACGGCGGCAATCTTATTATAAACACCGACGCCGCGGGCTCGACTTTGATTAGCGTTGAAAGCGGCGCGGGGCTTGCGTTTGAAGACGGCGCAATTTTGCGGGTGAACATCGATGGCGAGTTCGACCCTTCAGGGATTTTCGCTCTTTCCGTAATGGGCTGGGAGGACGATTCGCGCATAACGGGCGCGGATATGTTTGAAGCCGGCGAAAACCTGTTCTTTAGCGTTGGCGGCAAAGCATATTCGGGCGAATGGGATTACAGAATTTTTGAAAATCAATTCCAGATTGTATTTGGGGAAATTCCCGAGCCCGCAACTTATGCGGCAATCTTTGGGGCGCTGGCTCTTGCTCTTGCCGCCAGCCGCAGAAAGTCAAATAATCGATAAAAATACGGCAAATTGAAATATGAGGCGTACTATGTCAAAAAAGGTTCTAATATTATCGGGTAGCCCGCGGATTGGCGGCAACTCTGATATTTTGTGCGACGAATTTATGAGAGGCGCGAAAGAGGCGGGCTGCGATGTCGAAAAAATAAACGTCGCAAAAAAGAAAATAGGATACTGCAACGGCTGCTACTACTGCACAAGCCACAATGGCGAATGCGCAATAAAAGACGACATGGCGCAAATCCTGCAAAAAATAATAGACGCCGACGTTCTTGTGCTTGCAAGCCCCGTGTATTTTTACTCGATTAACGCGCAGCTAAAAGCGCTGATAGACAGGACTGTCGCGCGTTGGACGGAGGTCAAGAACAAGGATTTTTACTATATCGCAACCTGCGCCGACGGCAAAGCCGGGCTTGAAAGGACGATAGAGTGCTTCCGCGGCTACGCCGATTGCGTCGAAGGGGCGAAGGAGCGCGGGATAATCTACGGCCACGGCGTTTACGAAAAGGGCGAAATCAAAACCAAGCCCGCAATGAAAAAAGCATACGAAATGGGCAAGTCCATAAAGTTGATTTAGTAATTTAAAAAGTAATAAATATAATGATTTTGCTGCAAAGAGTTTTTCTTAATAATAAAATATGCGATATTCTAATTAAAGGAAATAGAATAGAGAAAATCTCTGATAAAATAGATATTCCGGCCGGCGAGGTAATAGATTGCGCAGGCAAGGCTATTTTGCCTTCATTTTGCAACGCGCACACTCATACCACCATGATGTTTTTGCGCGGAATCGGCGAAGATAAGAATTTGTTTGATTGGCTGGACCAAGATATTTTTCCGCGCGAAGCCAAATTAAAGCCCGAGCATATTTATCCGCTGTCGCGGTACGCTCTTCTTGAAATGGTAAAGACGGGGACAACATGTTTTGCGGACATGCATTTTCATTCATCGGGAACGCTGAAAGCCGCGCAAGATATGGGGCTTAGAGCTCTCATACCGTATCTTGGAATGGATTTATCTGACGATAAAAACACTGAGCACTCCGTTCAACAAGCAGTTCAGTTTTTAGAAATGCCCATCGACAATCCCAGAATCAAAAAAGTTCTTTGCTGCCATTCCATTTATACTTGTTCGCAAAAACTAATTAAAACGTTTTCAGATTTGGCTAAAAAATATGGCATCTACTTTCAAATCCACGTTTCAGAAACACAAAAAGAAGTTGACGATTGCATCAAAAAATTTGGCTGCCGCCCTGTTGAATTGCTGTATAAGTGGGGCGTTATGGGGCCTAAGACGCACTTCGCGCACGCTGTCCATCTAGACGATGGCGAAATCGAACTTGTTAAGCGGACAGGGACGGTTTTGGCGCATTGCCCGACTTCCAATTTGAAATTAGGATCCGGGCAGATGCCTTTGCAGAAGTATTTGGACGCAGGGATAAAGCCGGGCTTGGGAACAGACAGTGTCTCTTCCAATAATTCTTTATCCATGATTTCTGAAATGAAATTGGCCGCATTGTCCGCTAAAAACCAAGCGGATTCCGTTTTGGCAGGCAAAGTTGGCGATATTTTTGGAATGGCAACCAAGAACGGATTTAATGCCTTCGGGTTTAATGCAGGGGAAATTAAGGAAGCAAATTTAGCCGATTTTATAATGGTCGATATGGACAATCAATTTTTGCTTCCAAATAATAATTTTAAGTCGAATATGATTTATGCGGCCGATAGTTCGTGCATAACAGACGTTTTTTGCGACGGGAAACCCCTTATGAGAAATAAGATTATTCCCCATGAGTCTGAAATAGTTTCCGGTTTCAAAAAAGTTTGCGCCGTTTTAATGGCCAATTCTTAATCTTATTCGCCATTTTGGCGGGTGTTTTTGTGAATTTTAGCCCGGTTTGTTGGGTCGTCTGCAATTCGGCTAGGGTTATTCGACGTCGAAGTTGAAGTAGGTGTCTTTGTAGGGCTCGTCTTTGAGGGTGAAGTGCCACCATTCCGAGTCGATGCCGACAAAGCCGGCGTTAATCATGGCGTCGTGCAGGATTTTACGGTTCTTTATCTGCTCCGGCGTCAAATTTTTGTAGTCGGGGTGCGAAATTTCGCTGAAAAGATCGAACGTCCCGCCCATGTCGACAAAGGAGCCGTCCATTTTTATTATGGTTAAATCCACTGTGCTGCCCCTCGTGTGCCCCGATTTTTCGGCGATGTAGTTTCCCTTCAATAAATCCGACTTCTTAAGCTCCGGATAAAAGCTCTTGTTGCCTTCGTCAGACGGATTGTTTATCCATTCCACGAAGTTGTCGACCGCCTTTTGCGGGCGGTATGTGTCCCAAATCAAAATTCTGTATCCCTGTTTTCGCAGGTCGGCTGCTGCTATCGCCAATGCTTGCAGCGCCTCTTTTGTCATGTAGGCGACGGGCGCCTTGTAGCCCCTGATTTTATTGCCCGTAAAGTTGTAGGGCGAATAGTAGCGCAGGTCGTACACAGCGTCGTCAATAACGGTATACACTTTGGCGAATCCGCTATTGTCGCAAGAGATTGCATCGGCATAGGCGGGGGCGGCAATTCCGCCCATTATTAGAGTTAAAGCTATTAGAAGAACCATCTTTCCCCTTTATTTTTTAATTCGGAGCTTTTAACGGCTTTTTATTGTTTCAGGGATTTTATTTAGATTTTTTTGTCTTTTTCCAAAATGGCGTCGAGGTCGCAGGCCTTGCCCTTAAAGACGGGCTTGCGCTTTTCGATAAACGCCGAAATGCCTTCGATGTAGTCCGCGCCGTCTTGGTAGGCGAGGCGGCGCATGTCTTGTATGTTCTCAAACGCCTCCATGGGCAGGTTGGCTGTCGCCCTTGTTAAAAGCGAGAACTGGCGCTTTATCGCGCTGATTGCCAAAACCGAATTGCCGCGCATTTTGCTTAGGATTTTTTCCTCCAAAACGTCGCGGAGTTTTTCGGGGCTTGCGACGTAGTTTACAAAGCCCATGTTGTAAGCGTCCTGAGAGGAAATCGGCGAGGCCGTGAAAAACAGCTCCTTTGCCTTGTTTAGGCTCATGGTGTTGACAAAATGCATAATGCCCGACGTGTTGTAGGGTATGCCGATTTTAGCGGGGGTAATCGCGAAAGTGGAGGTGTCGGAGGCGACAATCATATCGCAAACGGTGCAAAGGTCGCAGGCTCCTCCCCAGACCGAGCCTTCGACAAGCGCGATAACGGGGACAATCGCGTTTTGAACCTCGCGCAAAAGCTTTTCCATGGCGACGTTGAAAGAGAGCGGGTCGTTGCTGTCGGTGGGAAGCTCCTTGATGTCGTGGCCCGCGCTCCAAACCTTGCAGCCTTTTTCGGCGCAGATTACAATCGCCAAAATGTCCCGATTTTTAAGGCTCGCAAAGCCCTCAATCAGCTCGTTGCACAATGCGCGGCTGAGGCAGTTGAGCTTTTTGGAGTTTTGCATTTCCAAAAAAGCGACGCGGTTTTCTATCGTACATTTAACAAGTTCCATATTTTTTAATGCTAAAAATCGAGGGTCAACGCGCTTAGAGAAAAGCGCATTATTTAACTGCTAACGCTATGGCTCGAGCCCTCAAAAGTCAAGACGGATTATGGCGTACAGCTCTTGCGCTTTAAGCTGTAGACAAAATTAGAGAAGGCCGAGGCGTGAAAACATCGACTCATAAAACCGCGCCTTTTCCTCAAGCCTCATGGGGTACGCCCTCGAGGAGGACGGCATGCGGAAAATTTTAAGCTTGCGGGATAGGATTTCTGCTTCGGCAAATTCCCCCATTTGCGGAATCGGGCAGTTTGCGGCTTTTGCCAAGGCTCCGCAAGCCTTTTGCCCCGTGGCGGCGAGCGCCGCGCAATGCGGGATTTTTAAAAGGGTTTTAGCTATATTCAGCGTTTCGAGGATTTCCAAATCCTTGTCGGAGGCGGTGCCGCGGGCGCTGTTGACGAATCTGGCCATGTCGCCCACGGCTATGCCCTTGTCGCGCAGGAAATTTTTGATTTTTGTTTCGTCGAAGCCCCGCCCCTCTACCCGCTCGAAAAAGCTTTTGTCGTCAAAAAACACAAGCCCGAAAATCCGCCACATATCGTTTTGCGGGTTCGGGTAGTAGAAGTTCATGGACCATTTTTCGGGCTTGGGCGGGAAGCTTCCGAGCATCATAAGCCGCGCGTTTTTCGGCAAAAACGGCTCTAAAAGGTGGCGCTCCACTTCTTTAAAATTCCTCAAATTCGCAGTTCGGGAAGTCCTTTTGCAGGCGTTTTTTTATGTAGGACTTCGTTTCCGAAGAAAGGCGTTCGTCCTCTTTCGGGTAGTTGTTGAAAACGACTTTCGCGAGATTTACGCCGAAATACCGGCACGCCGCAAAGCTTAAAAGGGCGTGGTTTATGCTGCCCAATTTCGCGCTCACAACAAGTATGAGCGGGAGCTTTCTTTGCGATATGTATTCTATCGTAAGCAAGCCCTCCCGCACGGGCACCATCAGCCCGCCCGCGCCCTCCACAAAAACGGTGCCGTACTTTTTCGAGAGCTTTTCGGTTGCCGAAGAAATGATGTTCTCGTCTATTTGCGCGCCCTCAAGCTTTGCCGAAAGGTGCGGAGAGGCGGGGAATTTAAAAACGTACGGGCAGGTGGTGCCGTCGATGTCCTCGGGGAAAAGGCCGACGCCCATAAGCCTGCGGTGCTCGGCGATGTCCTCCGAAAATCCGTCGCAGCCCGTCTGAACGAACTTTTGCGTGATTGCGCTTTTGCCGCTTAAAATTTCCCTTTTTGCGAGAAGCCCCGTAATGAAGGTCTTTCCGCAGGAGGTGTCGATGCCGCTTACAAAAAATACAGCCATAAAAATCCTATCCCAAATATTTTGCGATAAAGTACGCGGGGCGGTACGTCAGCGAGACCCCGCCGTTTTCCGCAGGGAAGAAGTCCCGATACT
>JAGBOM010000009.1 GCA_017633865.1 Opitutales bacterium | reverse complement strand
GGCGGCGATTGTGTAGATTTTTATGTCGAAGCTCGCTGCGGCCTCGGCCGCGGCAACGGGCGAGATTCCGGTGTTGCTTTCGCCGTCGCTTAGAAGTATTACCACGCGGCTTTTTGCGTCTTTAAGCGCGCGCATATGGTTTGCGGCGCTTAGTATCGCCTTGCCTATGGCCGTGCCGCGGCCGTCGATAAGGCCGAGCTCGACTCTTTCGATATTTTGGTTCAGCCAGTCGTGCGAAAGCGTAACGGGCGAGACGAGGAACGTGTTGACGCCGAAAACGACCATTCCGATTCTGTCGTGAGGGCGGTTTTTTATACAGTCCTGCACGACGCTTTTTACGGCGTCGAGGCGGGTTTGGATTTTTGTGGACGTGGAAAGGTCGAGCGCGCTCATAGAGTTTGAGACGTCGATTGCCAAAACGATGTCGATGCCGCTTTCCTCCCTTTCAGAGAAGCCCTTGCCCATTCTCGGGCGGGCGAGAGCCGCGATTAAAAGCGCGAGGGCGAGCATTCTTAGCGTCGTTAAAACCGCCCCCGCCCTGCTTTTGTTTTTTCGCGAGACCGATTTTGCTATCGCCACGCTCGAAAAGACCAGCGTTCCCGACGAGCCCGCGCGCCCCTTTAAAAGCGCCAAAAAGGGGATTGCCGCAAGCAGCCACAAAAGCCCGGGATTCGCGAAGTCGAAATTGCCGCTCATTTTTTTGGATTCCTTTTTAAATTGTCGTTTTCAATAAAATCCGCCGCCAGTTTTTGCATGTCTTGGCGCGTTTTTTCGTCGATGCCCTTGCCCGCGAATTTCGCGGCGTCGGCCAACTCCAGAAGCCGCCCGATGTTTTCGCGGTCGGAGCTGTCGAGGCTTTCGGAGGAGGCGGCGAGAGCCAAAAATTCCTCGGTTGTGCGCTCGGGCGCGGGAATCGAAAACATTTCCGAAATGTAGTCTCGCACGGCCGAGCTTACGGAGGAGGCGTAGCGCTTGCCGTCGGGCTCGCCTTTTGCGGACTTTAGGCGAAGAAGCGCGATTTCGTAGGCGGACGGCTTTTTGCGCCTGCAAAATTTGGCCGCCGCCGCCCCCAAAGCGAGAGCCGAAATTATTATTATCGGGACAATCCACCCCCAATTTTGCGCCAGAAAGCCGGGCTCGGCCTTGGGCAAAATGCCGCCGATTTCCTCGAAGATTTCGGATTTCATGCGCGCTTTCTCCTTTCAAAAAACTGCCTCAGCTCCGCGATGTAGGGCTTGCCCGCGGCGAGCTCGAGGCAGTCTATGCCGGAGCGGGCGAGGGCGGTTTTAAAGGCCTTGAGCCTGTCGGCGTTCTCGGCGGAATAGGCTTTTAGGACGGATTCTTTATAGGCGTCAAGCTCGACGATTTCGCCCGTTTCGCTGTCTTCAAGCATCATTCTGCCGATTTTGGGCAGGAAGGTTTCGCGGTCGTCGTAGACGTTTATGCAGAGCAGGTCGTGGCGGCGGTTTGTAAGGTCGAGAGCCTTCAAGACGGGGTCGCCCGAGCGCATGTCCGGGTTGGGAAGCTCGCCGTTTGGCCCCTGCAGAAAGTCGCTTATTAAAACCGTAATGGCCCGCCGCTTGAGAAATTTGTTTAGGCCGTCGAGGGCGTTTGCGATGTTTGTGCCGCTTCTTTTAGGCTTAAAATAAAGAATCTCTCGGATTAGGCGCAGAATGTGCCGCCTGCCTTTGCGCGGCGGGATTATGAGCTCGATTGTGTCCGTAAAAAGGGCGAGGCCCACCTTGTCGCCGTTGCGGGCGGCGGAGAACGCAAGCACGCTCGCAAGCTCGGCCTCGAGCTCCCTCTTGGTCTGCCCTGCGGAGCCGAAAGCCCCGCTTGCCGAAAGGTCGACCGCGAGCATCATAGTAAGCTCGCGCTCCTCCCGATAGGTTTTTACGTGGGCTTTGCCGGTTCGCGCGGTCACGTTCCAGTCAATGCTTCTGATTTCGTCGCCCGGCTGGTATTCGCGAGCCTCCTCAAAGTCTATGCCCTGGCCCTTAAAAACGCTGTGGTAGGTGCCCGCGATGGCGTCGCTCACCTGGCGACGCGTCGCGATTTCTATCTTGCGCACCCTGCGCAGCATGTCTTTAACCGATTCGCCCATAATCGCGCCTTCGATTGTTCCGCGTTCGCTTTTGTCTTATGGAACCGCGACGGTGTCCAGAACGCTCTTAATTATGTTTTCGCTCGTCACGCCCTCGGCTTCGGCCTCGTAGGAGGGAATGATTCTGTGGCGGAGAACGTCGAGGGAGATGTCCTTAATGTCCTGCGGCACGACGTAGCCCCTGCCTTGCAGAAAAGCGTGCGCCTTCGCGGCGAGCGCGAGGGAAATCGTGGCTCTGGGCGAGGCCCCGAAGCGTATGAAGCTTTCGAGGTCGAGTTTGTAGGCCGACGGGTTGCGGGTCGCGAAAACTATGTTTACGATGTAGTCTTTTATTTTGTCGTCCACATAGATTTCGTCGACAATCTTTCTGGACTCCAAAATGGTGTCGGGAGAGATTATTGCGTTTACCGAGCTTGCGACGTCGGTTTTTGCCATCATGTCCAAAATTATGCGCTCCTCCTCCTTCGATGGGTACGAGACGTTCAGCTTGAACATAAAGCGGTCTACCTGCGCCTCGGGCAGCTGGTACGTTCCCTCCTGGTCTATCGGGTTTTGAGTCGCCAAAACGAGGAAGGGCGCGGGCAGCTTGAACGTTTCGCCGCCTATTGAAACCTGCCGCTCCTGCATGGCCTCAAGAAGCGCGCTTTGAACCTTGGCGGGCGCGCGGTTGATTTCGTCGGCCAAGATGAAATTCGCGAAAATCGGGCCCTTCTGCGTGAAAAATTCGCCCTTTTGCTGGTTGAAAACGAGGGTGCCGACGATGTCCGAGGGCAGGAGGTCGGGCGTGAACTGAATTCTGGAAAACTTCGCCTCGCATGTGGCGGCGAGGGTTTTTATGGCGAGGGTTTTTGCGAGCCCCGGAACGCCCTCAAGCAGTATGTGGCCGTTTGCGAGAATGCCCGCTATCAGCCTGTCCACCAAATATTTTTGCCCGACGACGCATTTTGAGATTTCGTTTCTAAGAGGCGCCGTCCAGCTTGAGGCGTCTTTTACCTTTGAATTTATTTCAGATAGATTTATGCTCATATTTCGATTTTTTTAAAAATTGCGATTCCCGCGAAATTCGGCCTGCCGCCCCGCGTTTTTTGCGCCGGCGGCCTCCGCGCGGGCGAATCTCTCAAAAGAGCCTTAAAAAAAGCCGAAAAAAGCTCCGGAATTTTTCTTAGACGTTTGGACAGTCGCTCCGCGGGTTTGTTCCAAAAAAATTTTTTTTAATTTTTTTAATGTTATTAAGCTTTAATTATCAGCGAGACTGCCTCCGCCACGACCTCGCTTTTGGTCATATTGGAAGTGTCTATTCTAACCGCGCCCTCGGCCTGCACAAGCGGGGCTGTTTTTCGGTTTTTGTCTATCGCGTCGCGCTTTGAGATAGAGTCTTTTATGCCCTCTTTTGCGCGGCGCGCGGCGCGGGTTTCTTCGTCGGCGTCCAAAAATATTTTTATGTCGGCGTTCGGGAAGATTACGCTGCCGATGTCTCTGCCCTCCATGACAAGGCCGCCGAAGCCCCGCTCCCTCGCGAAATCCGCCATCGAGCGCTGGTATTGCTTTAAGAACTCGCGCACGAAGGGCTTTGCCGCGAAAATCGAGACGTTTTGGTTGATTCTTTCG
>JAGBOM010000095.1 GCA_017633865.1 Opitutales bacterium | reverse complement strand
TTGGACGCACGCCTGCACGATGCCGTCGCGCCTGCGGATTGCGTCGTAACTTTTCGCGGCGCGCGACAAATGCCCCGCGCGGAAATCGTCCATCGCGGAGGTGATTTTTTGCGGCGTCAGGTTGTTGAGGGGGTTGTAGCGCACGCGGATTTCGTCGCGGATGCGCACAAGCGAGATGTTGTTTGTTTCGGTGAAATTTTCCATGCTACATCATTCTTGAAGTTCTATCTATCGGGATTTGCTCTATGTAAGATTCTCCGGACTGCGAGGATGCCGCGTACAAAGCCAACGCCGCGCCCCAAAAGCGGTCGCCGTGACCGATTGCCTCGGTTCTGTCGGCGTCGAAGCGTATTTTGCCTGCGCTTGTGATTTCCTTTTTGATTGAGCGGAAATCCGCTCGGGTTTCGCGGTCGCCCCCTATGCGTATATTGCGGTCTTCGAACGCCGCGCGGAGCTTGTAAGCCATATCCTCCTTTACTGCGTTTGTGAAAAATACGTCCTCAATTCTGTACTTGCCGAACCGCTCCTGCGCGCGCTCGGCGAACTGCGCGCCTAATCCCGTCGCGTCTATGCAGGCGCGGCGCAGATTGGGCAGAGCCAAAATCGGATATATTTGGGCTTCCTGCTCCGAAAATTTCATGCCCTGCATAACGAGGAGTTTGCGCTGAAAATAAATGCTGCCGACTTTCTCCCAAACCCAAAGAGTTGTGCGGTCATGCTTGTGGCCTATGTCTATCCCCGCGTACAATTCTCCGCAGTCGCGCAGGGGCTTTTGCCAGTTTTCCGAAAGCGGATACGTTACGCCGTCAAAGAGGTCGGATGTGATAAATACGCTCGACTCGTCTGCGGGCTCGCACATGTACTCCTGCAGGAAGCTCTCCTCGTCCGCGCACTGGCTTTTAACATAGTCGTAGTACTGCGACTCGTCCATGTCTTGGCGCGCGTCGGCTTCCGGCAGCTTCTGCTGCAAAACCCACAAAAAGCCCTGGTCGAGCGCGTCCTGCAGGGAAACGCGGTGCAGGGATATTTTCTTTTTGTTTTCGCCGTAGCGGGCTTCCTGCACGAGCTTGTTGAAAAAGTTGTGCGCGCCCCTGTGCGTCGATATTATGGACATTTGCCCGCCCCACGTTATGCCAGGCAGAGCGATTGAATAAAGCATCTGCGGATTTTCGTGCAGGGCGAACTCGTCCAAAACGCGAGTGCCGCGCTTGCCTGCCTGCGCGTTCGGGTTGGAGCTCATGGAGTGTATGACCGTATTCGAGGCCAGAGACATCTCAAAGGCGGTAATCGAGCGCTCCTCGTCGATTTTGTAAATCCGCTCGCCGATTTCGCCCGCGACAATGTTCAAAAGCCCCGAAAATTTCTTGCAGTCCTGCAAAAACAGTCTCGCCTGGATTTCGTCGCGCGAGGAAATCCACGCGTCAAGCTTCGCGGATTTTTTGGACTGCTCGCGAACTACGTCGTAGGACGTAGCCCAGGAAAATCCTATCTGGCGCGATTTTTCGACAAGCTTGATGTTGGAGCGGTCTGTAATCCAATTCCACTGGTACGGCAGGAAGAGCCCGACTTTCAATTCCGGCTTGTTGCGCGCTTTGACTGTTCTTGCGCCTGGCATTTTAGAGTTGCGAAAGGTGCTGTTCTATTCTTGCAAGAGCCTCTTCGGAGAGCCCGCCGCAGGAATTGATGTCGGACAAAGCCTTTTCCTTTATGGCCGCGCGCTCTGCTTCCCTGCGCTCGTTTTCCGCGAGCTTGGCTTCCAAAAGCTTTAATTTTGCGGAAAGCTCGCGCTGGCGATGGTCGCCGCTGCGCAGGCGCGAAATTATCTTTGAAAAAGTGTCAAAGTCGATTTTTTCGCCGTTTGTCAGCTCGTCGTAAACCTGCTGCATCAATATCGCAGCCCCTGCGTCCGCCAGGGAGCCGCTGTCTATGCTGCCGAATTCGGCGATTTGCTCGGCAAGCTCGCGAGCCTTGCGCAAATGTTCAAGATGGGCGGCAAACGCGCCGTCCTTAAAACGCTTCGCGCCCATCAAAGAGATTGATATGCCGCGATTGGCCGCAAGCTCCTGCAAGCGTTTGAGCGTCAAATTCGGGGTGTCTGCAAGCGTCTTGCAGAACTCCCGCAATTCGTTTGCGGACATCTTGCATTCTATCTTCGTGCGCGGCATCAATACCCCCTTGAATCGAGCTCTTTAAGCCCCGCTTCGGTTATGAGCCAGTGCGGCGGCATGGTAATTGCGATTGGATCGGCCTGCGTCTGCACCAATCCCTTTTTTTGGAGGACGGCAAGCTGCGCCTCCAATTCGGCGTCTGAAAGATAAAAGCCGCCCATTCTCGCGCCCTGCGAGAGCCTCGGAACGAGAAGCCCGAGCGGGCGGGCGGAGGCAAGCTGCATCAAAAGGTTTTCGCGCAAAAAAACTGTTTGTTCTGGTGTCATTTCCTAATCTCCAAAAGCCTGTCTAATTTTTGTTCCAGGGAATAAAGGTGCTGCGTCTGGATTTCGTTTTCCTTTTTGAGCGAGGAAAGTTCGCTTTCAAGATGCGCGACGCGAAGATAAAGCTTTTCGCGCGAGGCTGCGGATTTTTCGGACATTGCGCCCAACCGCGAATTGACGTTCTTTGAAAGCTCGGAATACCTTTCGTTTGCGGTTTGGCAGCGGCTGTCGCAGTCGCGGACAAGACGGAATTCGTCGTGGAGCGCGGGCTTTCGCGTAAAAAACTGCTTTGCTTGGTTCGCGCAAAACAAAAGCGTGGGCAACGCCGCCAATGCGCCGACAATCCAAACAATGCCGCTTTCGCTAATTTCGCTTGCAACCGCCAAAATGCCCATATTTAGGAGGTAGTCCTTCATTAGAATCCGAACATGGAAAGCAGTGCCTGCCACAAAGTGTGAATCGTGCCGTCGCCTGCAAGATAGGCGATAAGCGCGGTTGTTGTCGCTGTCAGCGCTGTTTTATGGCGCTTAATCCATTGCCTCCACTTGGGGAGCTGCAGAGTTTCCTTTTGCGCGTCCATCTTATTCCTCCGATGCCGTTGAAGTTGCTTGCGTATGTACATTTTCATTTTTGTTCGTCTCCGCATTTACGCCGTCTTTGCTTACGCTAAGCGAGTATTTCGAGGCGTCCACAATCGCCGGGAAGTACGGCACAACCTCCTTGCCGTCCTTCGAGCCGTCCGAGGCGACGATTGAGGCGTAGGTGTTGTCGATAGTTCCCGCTCCGATGCCGTAGGAATTGGAGTTTGGCTGCACGCCGATATTCACGTACCAGCCGCCGAGATGGGCTACGAGGTGCTTTTCCTTGGTGTTGGAAATTCCGATTACAAGCGGGCTTTCGGAAGTTTCCGTTTCCTTGACGGAAAGAACGGTTTTTCCGTCC
>JAGBOM010000094.1 GCA_017633865.1 Opitutales bacterium | reverse complement strand
TATCTTTTAAAAAGACTTTTTTTATTCGGATTTTTTCTGAAGGAGCTATTAAACGAAGTTTAATGCGTCTTTTGGCAAGAGGCGCGGGGCTCCGCGCCGAGGTATCACATAAAATGCGCAAGCATTTTCCGTCGAGGGCGCAGCCTTCGCCGAGGGTCAAGAGCTAGCCCTTGTTTTGGCGCGGAACGGTTTTTTTATTCTTTATCTGGCTAAGCATTAGACGCCGAGGAAGCTTATGTTTTTAAATAAAAAGTTGAATTTTCTTAGGAGAACCGCTAATTAGTTTTAAGGAAACTCGAAAAGGTTTTTTACGGCGGAAATTATGATATTAAAAAAACAGACAAAGCTTGGCGTGGTGGCCATTGAAAGCGACGGCGTCTGCATCACAAGACTGTCCATCGAGGGCGAATCCGATTTGCAAAGCCCCGAGGGGGAGACGTGCCCCGCCATCGACAGGGCTTTCGAGGAGCTTGAGCTTTATTTGGACGGCAAATTAAAGGAGTTCACTGTGCTTTTAAAGCCCGAGGGCACCGCTTTCATGAAAAAAGTATGGAGCAGGCTTTTAAAAATTCCGTACGGCAAAACCGCGACCTATAAGGAAATCGCCATCGACTGCGGCAACTCAAAGGCGGTGCGCGCGGTCGGGCTTGCGAACAACAAAAACCCTATTCCGATTTTCATTCCGTGCCACAGGGTGATAGGCTCCGGCGGCAGAATTGCGGGCTATTCAGGCGGCGCAAAAAACAAGATTCTCCTCTTAAAAATAGAGGGCGCGATAAGATAAAAAATTAGCGCCGCGGCGGCGCGGGCAAAAAATCGTGGCGGCGGCGGAAAAATTAAAGCGCAATGATAGAGGCAAAAAAACTTTTTTGTTTAATAAGTTAAAAAAATCGTTCTTGATTTTTTTCAAAAAATTATATTTTATCCGTTCGTTAAATAAGCCTACGCTTAAACATAATTATTAAAATCCGTTCAAGTTTATGACGAAAGATATGGAACAGGTGGTTCAAAAGAAAAGAAGGGGGCGCCCGCCGCTTAGAAAAGTCGACTCGAGGAACATAGAGCTTCCGGGCGACATAATCGTTTCGAGATTCATAAAGCCGAGAAACATCACACAAAAGCAGGTCGCCGAGGGCTTGGGGATTCCGCTGGTTTGCTTCAGCGCTATGCTTAGCGGGCGCATTAGAATAAGCGCGGAGTACGCGCTTAGGCTCTCGCTCTACTTCGGCCTTCCGGTGCGGTTCTGGCTCGGCCTTCAAAGCGAGTATGACGAAAAAGCCCTCGACCCCCAAACCGTCGAAAAAATAAAATCGCAGGTTAAGGCGAATTTTTCCGAAAGATAGTTTTTGGGGCATTGCGGCGCGAAGAAAATCGCGCCTTTTTTGCGCCCCGCGCCCTTTGGCAATGCTTGACAAGCCGCGGATAAAAAAGCATTTTCATTAAATATCAAAAATATGAAAACCCGCTCAAAAACCATTTTCAGAATACTTTTGACATCGCTTGCGCTCGCCCTGGGCGCGTGCGCGGCGAAATACGAATCGCTGCCCTACGAGGAAGTCTCGGAGCAGACCTCATGGAGCGGGCAAAACGCGGACGCCCTCGCGAAGGCCGCGGTTTTATCGCTCTCGCAAAGGGGCTGGACTATCGACTCGGTGTCGAACCCGATTAAGGCGCGCCTTCTTATTAACGGCGTACACGCGAAACTCAGGGTGTTTGTCGCCGACGAGAAGCTAACGTTCGATCTTTCGGGCTCGATGAAAAACGGCGAGCCCTACATACCGAAGGAGCTTATTTTATACCTGAAAGCCTCCGTAAAGGAGAATTTGCAAAACGCGCAAAAATCGAATCCCTAAGAATTTTTCTCAAAAAATTTTTCGCAAAAAAAGTCCGGAAGAATTTTCCGGACTTTTTGCTTTTCTGAGCGATTTGTTTTTTTGCTAAAATTGCGGTTTGGAGCACCCCCCGTCCGCTATTTTGAGGGCGCAGCCAAAGAGAGCACCATGTTGGTGAGCATTCTTTTTGCGATGGGGTCGCTCGCGCCGCTTGCAAGGCGCATTTCGCTTGCCAGCACTTCGCCTTTGCCCTCCTTGATAAGGATTATGGCCGCGCCGCTGTATTCCAAAACGTCGGAGGGCTTTTTTAGGTAGGCGTGTATGAGCATATTTTCGGCGGGCAGACGTCCTCCAAG
>JAGBOM010000093.1 GCA_017633865.1 Opitutales bacterium | reverse complement strand
GATAAACATTTCGGGAATGGACGAGCGCAGGTTTGTTTTGGGCCGCGCCTAAATCTTTTTTTAGAGGCGAATTTTTTATCGGATAATCGCGCCGTTAAAACATTTTTCGCCCGCCCAAAAAAATTTTTCTCTCTATATTATAAAAGTCGAAAAATTTTTCGCGGGGTGGAATGCGCCAAAAACCCCCGCGCAAAAAAGACACAAAAAAAAGCGCAAAAAAAAGGGCGCGTTTTGCGCGCCCGTTCGGTTTTTATTTCAAGCCTTCAAGAGTTCTAAGCCTTTGTGGCGTTCGGGATATTGTCGGAAATATCGACGTTTTTAACCTGCTTGGTCTTGACCTTCTCAAGCCTGCGGGCTCTGCGGATTTTTCTGCCGAGCTTTTCGGCAAGCTCGTTAATCGACTTATACATATCGTCCGAAGCCGCGCTGACAACCATGTCCGGGCCGTTGATTTCTATTCTGCCTTTCGCCACGAATTCGTCCTGCTTATGGCGGTTGGGGTTGTACTCCAAGTCTATTCGCAGTCTGACGATTTTTTCCTGGTGCTCGAAAAGTTTTTCCATCTTGGAGTAGACTTCCTGCTTGAGAGCGTCGGTCAGTTCAAGATTATTGCCGGAGATTATGATGTCTTTTTCTTTGTTCATTTTTTCCTTTCTTTTTTGGCTTATTGCCTTGAAAAATTTTTTTTGGCATGGCAGAGTCCAGATATGAATATCGACAGCCGAAACCAGTTGTTAAAGAGCAAAATTTTGTCGAACAAGTCGTTTGGAAAAAGGCTTGGGCGTCTTCTTAAAGAGTGCCCGACGGTTGTAATTACGGGGGCGAGCTCGGGAATAGGCCAATCTTTTTCTGAACTGTTTATGACTGTAGCAGAAAATATTTTAATTTGCAACCTTTCTCGCTCAAAATCTTCAATTTTTTCCGACGGGGTGAATTTCGCCGACATAGAGTGCGACGTTTCGGACTTGCCGAGTATAGACTCCGCCGTCGGAAAGGTCATGGAGCTCCGCGCTGAAAGGAATTTGAAGGGCGGAATTCTTGTCGTGAACAACGCGGGCTTCGGCGGCTACGGAATGTTCCCCGAGCCGAGCCTCGAACACAACTGCGGCATGATAGACGTAAACGTGCGCGGGCTCACCTATGTTTGCGGCAAGTTTATCCCCATAATTAAGCAAACGGGCGGCGGTTTTATAAACGTGGCAAGCACGGCCTCGTGGCAGCCATGCCCGTTTTTGGGGGTTTACGCCGCCACAAAAGCCTACGTCATGAGCTTTTCGCTTTCGCTCGACTGGGAGCTGCGCAAATTCGGCTCGAAGTGTCTGTGCCTTTGCCCCGGGCCCACTACAACAAATTTCTTCAGGCGCGCGGGCTTTGAAACAAGGCCTTTAAAGCGAGATTTCGGGCACGAGGCTGTCGAAGTCGCGGCCTCGGCGATATCAGCGTACTCGAAGGGCAAAAATTTAAAGGTTGTAGGATTGCTAAATAATGTGCTAACGTTCGTCAATTATTTTATGCCGAGGTTTCTGATGTGCAAAATTTCGGGACCGATACTCGAAAGGGTGCGCGGGAATCCGCGGCGGAAATAAGCGATTTTTTCCCAATATCTCAACAACACAAAAAACTATGTCCAACTTCAAGAAAGTAGCGGTGCTCGGAGCGGGCGCGTGGGGCAGTTCGCTTGCGATAATCCTTTCCAAAAACACGCCGGAGGTTTTCGTGTGGGCGAGGGAGCCCGAAGTCGTGGCCTCCGTAGAGAAGAACCGCACAAACTCGCTGTTCTTGCCCGACATAAAAATCCCGCAAAACGTAAAGTTTACGGGCGACCCCAAAACGGCCATCGAAAACGCCGAGCTGCTCGTCTGGGGCGTTCCGATTCAGTATTTGGACTCGACCGCCAAGAGCTTTTCGCCGCATGTCTTAAAGGGCGCGATTATGATTAACGCGGGCAAGGGCATAGAAATCGGCACTTGGCGCAGGCCTTCGCAGGTCTTGAAGGAGTCCGTGCCGAACGCGGGCCCGTGCGGGTCAATCATGGGGCCGAACATCGCCTTTGAAGTCGCGAAGGGGAACTACGCCGAGGCAGTTGTCGCTCTTGACGACCCCGCCGCCGCGCAAAAGGCCGCCGAAGCCTTCACAACAAG
>JAGBOM010000092.1 GCA_017633865.1 Opitutales bacterium | reverse complement strand
GCCCGTCTGTCGGCTTGATTCCCACAACCCCGCAGAACGCCGCGGGCTGGCGTATGGAGCCTCCCGTGTCGGAGCCGAGGGCAATAGCGCATTCGCCCGCCGCCACCGCAGCGGCGCTTCCGCCGCTTGAGCCGCCGGGAACTCTCGAAACGTCCCAGGGGTTCGAGGTCTTTTTAAACGCGCTATTTTCGCAGGAGGAGCCCATGGCAAATTCGTCCATATTGAGCCTGCCCCACAAAACAGCCCCGTTTGCGCGCAGGTTTTTGACGCTTGTGGCGGTGTAGGGGCTTATGTAATGCTCGAGCATTTTGCTTGCGCAGGTGAGGGGCTTGTTTTCGACCGCCACAATGTCTTTTAGGGAGATCGGAATGCCGTCGAGCTCGCCGAGGGTTTCGCCTTTGGCGCGGCGGGCGTCGGATTCCTCCGCCATTTTAAGGGTGTCGGCCTCGTCGTAGCTTAAAAAAGCGTTTATTTTGGGCTCGAGAAGCTTGGTTCTTTCAATATAGAGCTTTGCGAGCTCCACCGCCGAGATTTCCTTGTTCGCGAGCATTTTGGCAAGCCCGCCTGCGTCTTTGTAAAAAATATCCATGGCTTTATACTATGTTAGGCTTCGTCAACGACTTTGGGGACGACGATTTGGCTCTCGCGCTTTTCGGGGGCGTTTAAAAGAGCCTGCTCAACGCTCAAGACGGGCCCCGCCTCGTCTTCCCTCCAGACGTTGTAGACGGCGTGCGCGTGGGCGCTGGGCTCCACTCCCTCCACATCGACTGCCGAAAGCTTCTTAAAATACTCCAAAATTTGCCCGAGCTGGGCGGAAAATTTAACTTTTTCGTCATCGCTTAGCTCGATTCTTGCGAGGCTTGCGACGTAGGAAATGTCGATAGCGCTATTTTTGTCCATAAGAGGCTTATTTTTTAAAAAGCGGCGCCTCTTTCAAGCATTTTTAATAAATTTTATCTTGAACGCAAGGCCCGCCGCCATAAAATTTTTTTCATGAGTTTTATAGGCACTTATTTGACGAAAGCCGTGGCGATGCGCGCTTCCGACATACATTTAAAGGAAAAGGAGCCCGCGCTCGTCCGAATAGACGGCGGAATCGCCCTTCTTGACGAAAACTATCCGGACATGGAGGCGGTTTTCAAGGAGCTTTACGAGCTTTGCAGCGAAGATTTGCGCGAGCACCTGCTTTCCGAAATCAAGAAGCTGCGCGACGTTTCAATATCGTTTGCGGCGCTTGACGGCAAATACAGAGTCCGCGCAACTCTTTACCGCGACGAAAAGGGCAAGGCCGTTTCAATGCGCATTATTTCGGGCGCGCCGTCCGACATTTCAACATTGGGGCTTCCCGAAACGCTTTTAAACGTCTGCACTTTAAACAGGGGGCTTTTTATCGTTACGGGCGCGACGGGCTCGGGCAAGTCGACGACGCTTGCGGCCATGATAAACCAAATAAACAAGACCCGCGCCGGCCACATAATAACCCTTGAGGACCCCATCGAATATATCATCCCGTCCGAAAGGTGCCTTGTAACCCACCGCGAAATCGGCAGGCATGTGGAAAGCTTCGCCACGGGGCTGCGCTCGATTTTGCGCGAAGACCCGAACGTTGTCGTAATAGGCGAGCTCCGCGACCTCGAGTCGATGCGCGCGGCGGTTCAAATCGCCGAAACGGGGCACTTGGTTTTGACGACGCTGCACACGCGCAACGCGCCGTCGACAATAGACCGCCTTATAGGCTCCTTCCCGCCCGACGACCAGCACCAAATAAGAATGATGCTTGCCGACAACCTAATAGGCGTTCTCGCCCAGACGCTTATCCCGCGGCGAGACTCGGGCAGAATCGGCGCCTTCGAGCTTCTTTTAAACAACGACGCCGTAAAAAACAACATCCGCGAGGCCAAAATCTACCAGATAGAAAACACCCTCCAAACCGGCGCCAAGCAGGGCATGATTTGCATGGAGGACTATATCATAGAGCTTATCCGGCAGGGCTTTGTTGAGTACGAAACGGCTCTGGCCTTCGCCCCCTCAAAGGCGAAGCTCGAGGCGAAGCTGAAGGCGGTTTTCGGCTGAGGCTTTTGCGCGAAATCGATTTTTAAAGGCGGCGGGGATATTTTTAGCGCCGCCTTTTTTTATTGTTTAACGCTTATTATTTTCGTTAAATTTTGCGGATAATTTTATGAAGCCGAATTTTACAGCAAAGGATTTTCCGAAAATTTTTATTGTGCTTGCCGTTTTTTACGCGGTCTGGGGAACGTCCGGAACGCAATTTATAGCGGGGGCTGTAATGCTTCTGCTTTCGGAAGCGGTATTTTTGCTTACGTTTTTTAAAAAAACCTCGCCGCTGGAAGACGCGGAAATCCCGACGCTATCTTTAGAAACAATAAAAAACCCGTTTTTTATCCCGTCGGTAATTTTGATTTTAATGGGGGTAATTCAGATT
>JAGBOM010000091.1 GCA_017633865.1 Opitutales bacterium | reverse complement strand
GGGACAAACAAAAAAGCCCGCAAACGCTACTGTTTGCGAGCTTTTTTAAAAGTACCCGGTGGGGGACTCGAACCCCCAACCAATTGATTAAGAGTCAACTGCTCTACCGATTGAGCTAGCCGGGCTTAAAAATATAAAAAGTAAATGTACTCTTTTTATTCGCCTTATCAAGCTTTTTTTTCGTTTTTTTTGAATCAGATTTGGAATATCTTTTTTACCAATTCCTTATGCTTAAAAATTAAAAAAAGTCCCGCTCGGCAGCATCGGGGTTTCATCATTATTTTTAGGCGACTATTTTTTATGAAATCATTTGATTGGTTCGGCTTCGCCAAAAGATTAACGGAATCTACTGGGCGACAAATTTTGCCGAGGAAAATATTTTTTGCTCCGCATTGCGGGGGAAATGCGCGGGAGGGTGCGTTTTTCAAGCCCATTTTATCTGCGGGCAATTTTTGGCGGCGGAGGCTAAACGCCACTATTATATTGGGCAATCCAAGCGCTGGACCATTCGGCATAGTCGCCGCGCTCGATATGCCCACGCGCGTCCTGCATAAGCTGCAAGAAGAAGCTTATATTGTGTATCGAAAGCAGGACGCCCGCCAAAGATTCGTTTGCCGCAAGCAGGTGTCTGATATAGCCTTTTGAAAAATTTTGCGCGTAGCTTGGAACGCTTCCGTCAATCGGGCTTTGGTCGTCCTTATATTTGGAATTTTTGAGGTTTATAACGCCGTTAGAGGTAAACGCGGAGCCGTGGCGCGCGAGTCTTGTAGGCATAACGCAGTCGAACATATCGGCGCCAAGCGCTATCATTTTTAGGAGCTGGACGGGCGTGCCTACCCCCATGACGTATCTGGGCTTGTTTGCGGGCAGGTTCGGCGCGGAGGCCGCGACCTGTTTCATCATTTCCTCCTCCGGCTCGCCGACGCTTACCCCGCCTATCGCGTATCCCGGAAAATCCATTTTTGAAAGCTCGCCCGCGCAATATTCGCGGATGTCTTCGTAAATTCCGCCCTGCACGATTCCGAATGTTAGGTTTGAGTCGGCAAAGCTTTTGTGCATTTCAAGGCAGCGTTTCGCCCAGCGCAGGGTGCGCGCCACGGATTTTTCCACATCGCTTTTTTTGCTCGGGTACGGAATGCACTCGTCAAGCACCATTCGTATGTCGCTGTTTAAATTACGCTGGATTTGCATGCAGCTTTCGGGGGTGAGGAAAATCTCCCTGCCGTCGAGGTGCGACTTGAACTTTATGCCGTCCTCCGAAATTTTGCGCAGGCTTGACAGCGAAAACGCCTGGAAGCCCCCGCTGTCGGTAAGCACGGGCTTATGCCAATTCATGAACCCGTGGAGGCCGCCGAAGTTTTTTATCAGCTCCGAAGTCGGGCGGATATTAAGGTGGTAGGTGTTTGAAAGCATGATTTGCGCGCCGCATTCCTCCACCTGCCGCGGGGTGAGCCCCTTTACCGTGGCCTGCGTGCCCACGGGCATAAAAATCGGCGTTTCGACGTTGCCGTGCGGGAGGGTCAGCCGCCCGCGTCTGGCGAGCCCGTCGGTTTTCAGAACTTCAAACATTTTTTAGAGTATGGGGGCGGGGGCGT
>JAGBOM010000090.1 GCA_017633865.1 Opitutales bacterium | reverse complement strand
CGCCGAAGGGGATTTTTGAAATCAGCCCCGTAAAGCGCAAGCCGCTCTTTCAGATTTTCGCCGAAAAGCTTTTGGACGCCAAGCGCGTTTACGGGGTAGAAATCCCGTGGATGATTATGACGAGCCATTTGAACGATTCCGACACGAGAAAATTTTTTGAGGAGCGCGGGTTTTTCGGACTGAATCCCGACAGCGTTTATTTCTTAAAGCAGGGCAGAATGCCCGCCGTAACGGAGGGCGGCAAGCTTATACTGCGCTCCAAAAATTCGCTTTCAATGGTGCCCGACGGCCACGGCGGCTGCCTTAGGGCGATGTCTAGAAGCGGCGCCTTGGCGGCCTTAAAAAAGCGCGGCGTAGACATTATAAGCTACTTTCAGGTGGACAACCCGCTCGTAAACATAATAGACCCGCACTTTGTGGGCTTCCATATTCTCGGCGGGTCGCAGATGTCGTCAAAAATGATAAAGAAGGCGTACCCGCTTGAGAAAGTGGGGCATTTTTGCGTTTACGAGGGCTCTTTGTGCGTTGTCGAGTATTCCGATTTGCCCAAGGAGTATCAGGAATTGAGAAACCCCGACGGCTCGATAAAATTCGACGCCGGCAGCGTCGCAATCCACCTTATAGATTTGGACTTTGCGGACCGCCTCGGCGGCTACTCGGATTTTTCCCTGCCCTTCCACCGCGCGAACAAAAAAGTCGCCTTCGCCGACGAAAACGGCAACCCCGCCACCCCCGCGGAGCCGAACGCCATAAAATTCGAGATGTTCGTTTTCGACGCGCTGAAAATGGCGAGAAACCCGCTCGTAATAGAGGGCAAAAGAAGCCAGGAATTTTCCGCCGTAAAAAACGCCTCTGGCGTGGACTCTCCCGCCACCTGCGTGCGCGACCAGAAAATATACTTTGCCGAGTGGCTTGAAAAAGTCGGCGTTCGCCTTGAGCGCGGCGCGGACGGCGCCCCGAAAATCGATCTGGAAATCTCCCCGCTTTTCGCCTCTAACGAGGAGGAGTTTGTAAGGCGGTGGAACTCTTTAAACCCTAAGCCTGATATTAAAACCTCTCCCTTCTATTTAGGCGTTTAGGCGGAGGCTTTTGGCGCATTTCGGCGTTGCTTCAAAAAACCTGCAATAGTCATGTGCGTTAAGCACACTCCTATCGCAGGTTTTTTTCGCGCCTGCTTCCGCATCCAAAATCGTTTTATGCGGGAGGCGTTTGTGTTTATACTGTGTCGCTTCGGTAAAAAGAAGCTCGAAATGAATGTAAATTCTATTTTCGAGCCCTTTTTTCTCTCGCTCCTTGTCTAAACGCAAAATCCTCCCGCCTAAAACAAGAAAGCATACAACGATTTTTCTTTATTCTTTTTTTATTAGACTATTTTTTATTCGGATTTTTTCTAAAGAAGTTATTAAACGAAGTTTAATGCTTCTTTAGGCAGGAGGCGCGGGGCTCCGCGCCGCATAACCACCGAGAGGAAGCGAAGCTTCCGAGGGTCAAGGGCTCTGCCCTTGTCGAGGGCGCAGCATTCGCCCTTGTTCGGCCTTGACAAAGGGGGCCGGAGGTTTTGAATTTGGGGGAATGAAAATATATCCGGCAATAGACATTCAAAACGGCAAGTGCGTGCGCCTGCGCCAGGGCGAGGCGGCCGACAAAACCGTATATTTTGAAAACCCTTTGGACGCCGCAAAAATGTTTGCGGACGCGGGCGCGGATAGAATCCACGTTGTGGATTTGGACGGGGCGTTCGCGGGCAATCTCGCGAATTTAAGCGCCGTGGAAAAAATCGCTTCTATCGGCATTTTTGTCGAGATGGGCGGCGGCATGCGAGAGGTTAGGGCGGTGCAAAACGCCGTAAATAGCGGCGTAAGCAGGGCGATTATCGGCACAAAGGCTTGCACAAATCCCGAATTTGTCGCGGAGCTTCTGGAAATTTTCGGCGAAAAAATCGCCGTGGGCATCGACGCCAAAGACGGCAACGTGGCAATCAAGGGCTGGGTCGAAGTCTCGCAAAAAAAGGCCGCCGACATGGCGCTTGAAATGGCGAAAATGGGCGTAAAAAATTTGATTTATACCGATATTTCGACGGACGGAATGCTTACCGGCGCAAACATTCCCGCGCAAAAGGCGATGAAAGAGCTTCTATCGCCCTACGGCATGGGCTTGATTGCCTCGGGCGGAGTTGCCAGCCGCGACGACATCATAAAGCTTAACGCTCTCGGCGGTTTGGAGGGCGCGATTGTCGGCAAGGCAATCTACGAACACCGCGTCGACTTAAGAGACCTCATCTCAATCGCAAGCTGAGCGCAAAAATTTTTTTGAGGCCGCCGAAGTTGGCGGCTTTTTTTATGGCTTTGCGGCAAGAAAGGAGGCGGTCAGGGCTTTGACGGCGGCGGCGGTGTCGGCGGGTTTTAGGACGTCGGAGACGGCGACTATTCTTTCCGCGCCCGCTTTTGCAACGAGGGCTGCGGTGTTCAAATTCACTCCGCCTATGCAAAACCACGGAAGGGCGGGGCGCATATTTTTAACGAGCCCCACAAGCTCGAGGCCTACGGGCGTTCTGCCCGGCTTTGTTTGCGTTGCGAAAAGCGGGCCGACGGCGAAATAGTCGAGAACGCCCTTTAGCGAGTTCGCCTTTTTCGCCTGCTCGAGAGAGTGGGTGGAGAGCCCCAGCGTTTTTTTATCTCCCAAAATTTCGCGGGCTTTGCGGGGGTCGAAGTCGTCCTGGCCGATGTGCAGCCCCGCGATTTCGATATTTTTTGCGAGGTCTATGTCGTCGTTAATTATAAAAATCGGAGCGTTTTTTGTATCGAAAAGCGGGAGGATTTCCTCCGCCAGTTTTGCCCTTTCAAGGCTCGACTCCTTTTTGGCGCGGAGCTGGATTAGCCCGCAGCCGCCCGCAATGAGCTGCCTGCATTTTTCATACATATTTTGGGGGTCGACGTAGCCTGTGTCGAGAATCCCGTAGAAAACTGTTTTGGAAATTTTTTCGGATTTTTGCATGCGGATTTTATGCGGCGGCGGGCGGGCTTTTTATTCGCTTCCCTTTTTCGGTTTTTTATATGGGCGAGGAGAAGGGCGTGTTGCTTTGGCCGCCGTCGGAATTATCGTCGATTTTTAGGGGGTCGAATTTCTTCGCGGGCTTTTTGAGTATGCCCTTAAATCCCTTCACCTCCACGTCGATTTTGCCGAGTTTTTCGACTCCGAGCTGTTCGCGGCAGGCGTTTGTAAGCTCCTCTTGAAGTTCCGAGGATGTTTCGGCGAGCTTTTGCCCGGCCTCGAGCTTTATTGAAACGCGCATGCACAGCCTTTTGCGGCGCGAGTAGATTTTTACGCTCGGGCGGTTGAGCGTGCCCGCCGCGTAGCAAACGCTTTGCACAAGCTCGTCCAAAGCCCTGCGCGAGACGGTTACGACCCCCGCGGAGTTTGTGAATAGCTTTATCGGCGCGTATTTTTTGCGCAATTCGCGCGCTATTACAAGCGCGGCTATGATTATCGCCGCCGCCGCGAGAATTTCGGCGGAGTATTCAAGCTCCCAAAAATCTTTCGCCAGGCCGAAGACGCTTTTTGCCGCGCCGTTTAATTTGCATAAAAATTCATTCATAGTTTACGCCTTTCTTGGCCGCCGCAAAAGCGGGCGGACTTCTTTTATAAGAGCCTATTTCGCCCGCAAAAGCAATAAAATTCAATCGAACTTCAACTCTTCGGGCCATTCCCGCGGGTGGCCGTCGGCGGAGTTTTTCGAGCACGCGTCGATAAAGGCGGCGTTGTTGAAAAAGAGAATGTCGCGCGAGGGGTCGCAGTTGTTGAAAATCTTCCAGAGGGTTTTGGAGGCGTTTGTTATGTCTACCGATTTGTCGAAAATAGCGACCGCCCTAAAGCCCTCGAAAATTTTATTCGAGGCAAATTCCCTTAAAATGTCGCGCCCCGCGGCGCCGCATTTGTCGATTGCGATTGCGCAGAAGGCGTTTTTTGCGAATACGTCGCCTTTGCCGGCGCAGATTTCGTCCGCGATTTTATCCGCAGTAGCGCAGGGCGGAAGGGGGCGGGTTTTTCTCGGCGGCTCGCCGAAAACCCTGCGGGTGAGGTCTATTCCGATTTTAGAGCCGAAGAGCGGGTCGGGCGCGGAGTGGTCGAGAACGTCGAGCACTCCTTTTGTTATGGCGACGTCGCTTGAGGCGTCGAAATTTTTTATGAAGAGCTCCCAAACTTTTTCCAAATCGTCGGGGGGCGTGTCGGAATCTATAACGACAATGCCCTTGCAAAAGCTCATTTGCCCCTGCCCCCAAAGGCCGCTAATAAGCCTCTGCGCGTGCGCGGGGTACTCCTTTTTTATGGACACAATCGCGACATTGTGGAAAACGCCCTCCCACGGCAAAAAGTAGTCTTTTATTTCGGGGAAAACCGTTTTTAGAAGCGGCAGGAAAATTCTTTCTGTGGC
This sequence comes from Opitutales bacterium, assembly GCA_017633865.1. Classification (GTDB taxonomy): domain Bacteria; phylum Verrucomicrobiota; class Verrucomicrobiia; order Opitutales; family Intestinicryptomonadaceae; genus Intestinicryptomonas. The sequence continues at coordinate 2,462 of JAGBOM010000090.1, read as the reverse complement.
CTTTGCAAGGTAGCAGTCCTCCATGGGCGGAGGGCCCACGAGGGTCGCGCAATAGACGGGCTTTTCCTTGCGGGTGATTGCCGTTACGTGGAAAACGGGGTACATGTCGGCGGCGGAATAGTAGCCGGTATGGTCGCCGAACGGGCCCTCGAGGCGGAGCTCTCCCGGCTCGACGTAGCCCTCGAGCACGAACTCGGCGTCGGCGGGGACTTCCAAATCAACCGTTTTGCATTTTGCCATGCGCGCGGGGCTTTTTCTGAAAAACCCCGCCAGAAGAAGCTCGCTTACGCCTCTTGGAAGCGGGGCGGTCGCCGCGTATATTAGCGCGGGGTCCGCGCCTATCGCGACCGCAACCGGCATGCGCTTGTTTTGCTCTTTATATTCGTTAAAAAAGTGGGCGCCGTCCTTGTGGATATGCCAGTGCATGCCGGTCGTGTTTTTGTCGAAAATCTGGAGGCGGTACATGCCGACGTTGCTTGTTTTGCCGTCCAACGATTTTGTGAATACGAGCGGGAGCGTGACGAATTTCCCCGCGTCTTTCGGCCAGCATTTAAGAACGGGGATTTCGCTTAAATCGACGCCGCTGCCCGTTTTTACGACCTCCTGGCATGGCGCGGTTTTGCCGCGGAATTTGCGCGGGAGGATTTTTATCAGCGGCAGGATTTTTTTCGCGCTTTCAAAGATGTCGGCAAAGCTTTTGGGCGGCGAGAGCTTTGTGAGAGCCTCGATTTCGTCGCCCGCGTTTTTCAGCGACTTTACCCCGAGGGCGAGCGACATCCGCCTGTCGCTGCCGAACAGGTTTGTGGCGACGGGGAATTTCGAGCCCTTTACATTCTCGAAAAAGAGAGCCTTGCCGCCGCCGGGCTTTTTGGATTCGGCGTCGGTGATTTTTGAAATCTCGATTTCGCTTGATACCGCTTCGCGCACGCGCCTAAGCTCGCCGAGCTCCTCGAGCTTTTCTATAAATTCGGAAATGTTTTTAAACGCCATTTTTTTATATTCCCCACTGCTTTTGGTTTGCCGGGCGAAGCCCCAGCGCCGAGACCGCGCGCAGGGCGATGTTTTCGACGATGTCGGCCGCGGTTTTGGGCTTTGTGTAAAACGACGGGCAGGGCGGCATTACGACGGCGCCCGCCCGCGAAAGCTCGCACATATTTTTAAGGTGCGAAAGCGCGAGCGGCGTTTCCCGCGGGACGGCGACGAGGCGCCTGCGCTCCTTCAGCGCGACGTCCGCGGCTCTTGAAATCAGGTTCGAGGCTATTCCGTTTGCGACCGCTCCGAGGGTTTTCATGGACATTGGGCAAACCAGCATGGCGTCGAAGTAGAACGAGCCGCTTGCGATAGGCGCGGAGAAGTCGCTTTCATCGTAAAATTTTGCGGACGGGTATTTTTTTGAAAACGATTTTTGGAAGGCTTCGTAGTCGGAGTTTTCCTCTTGGCGCAAGACGTTTTTCGCCGCGCCGCTAAAGCATATAAAAAGCTCCGCGTTTAGCTCCGCGAGGATTTCGAGAGCTTTTAGCCCCACGCATATTCCCGAGGCGCCGCAGACGCCGACCGCTATTTTTAAAGAGTCCGCTTTCATTTTAAAAAAAAGTTTTAGGCAGAACCGAGAGCATTATTATTACCGAGCTTGCCGCGTTCATATAAAAGAAGACGAGGTTTATTTTATTAAGCCCCGCTCGCAGAAAAACGGCGTACCCCGCGAAATATACCAAGGCCGCCGCCGCCGCGCACGCCGCGTAAAACGCGCCCAATTTGAAAAAAAACCCCGCAGCGAAAAGCGAGGCCGCAGCTCCGGCGAAAAGAATCGGCGCAACCGCAAGCGACGCTTTTTTGCCGAATTTTGCGGGCACGGAGAAAAGGCCGTTTTTCTTGTCGAAATCAATGTCCTGCAGGGCGTACAAAATGTCGAATGCCGAAATTTGGAAAAATAGCGCGAGCCCCGCAAGGCATATCCGCGGGTCGAAAGAGCCCTTTACGGCAATCCACGCGCCGATAGGCGCCATCGAGAGCGCGAGCCCCAAAACGAAGTGGCTCGCCGCCGTAAATCTTTTGCAGTAGGAGTATCCGAAAAGGACTGTCAGCGCGGGGAGCGCGAGCCAAAGGCAGAGCTTGTTTAGCATCGCCGCCGACAACAGCATAAGCGCCGCCGAAAGCGCGACGAATACGCCCGCCGCAAGCTTTGAGATTTTGCCCGAGGCGATTGCCCTGTTTGAGGTGCGGGGGTTTTTTGCGTCTATTTCGGCGTCGGCTATGCGGTTAAAGCCCATCGCCGCCGACCTCGCCCCCGCGAAGGCGAGGGCTATCCAAACAAATGTCGAAATCCCGACTTTTCCGCCGTCGATTTTCGCAAGGCACATTCCGAACATCGCAAAGGGCAGCGCGAAAAGCGTGTGGCCGAGCTTAATCATTTCGGCGTATTCTTTTATGTTTTTTGCGGCCTGCATCTTTTGTGGGTTTCG
>JAGBOM010000089.1 GCA_017633865.1 Opitutales bacterium | reverse complement strand
TGTTCGAGCCGCCGCCGCCCACCCCCAAAAGTTTTATGAAAATTCCGCCGCGCTCCAGATTATTTGCCCTTCCAGAATTTTGAAATCGCGCCGAGGCCCCAGCGCTGGGACTGCCTGCCCTTTCTTGAATCGAAATCTTCGGCGGCCTTTATCAAAAGGCCGATGGCGGTCGAGTATTCGTGGCGGCAGAGCGAGTCTTTTATCCACGGCCTAAATTCGCCGAGAGAGCAGGGCGCGTTGAAAATCGTTTGGGCTACGATGTCTATGCCCTGCGTGTAGGCGACCCCTCCCGTCAGGACGATTTCGCGAATGGGTATGCGCGAGCTTTGCGGCTCGAGCTCCCGCCTTAGAATCGTAAAAAGCTCCTCTATTCTCGCGCAGATTATTTTGTTTAGCGATAGGTACGACACGGCCTTGTCGCCTATGGCCTTGTCGCCGTTAAGCCAGATGTTTTGCGCGCGCTCCTCCTCGGTCAAGATGGTTTTTCCGCACTCCAGCTTCAGCCTTTCGGCGTTCGGGAAGCTTATTTGAAGGCCGAGGGAAATGTCGTTTGAGATGTGGTCGCCGCCGACGGGGATTGTGCCCGCCTGCCTCATTCTGTTGCCGACGATGTAGGCGTAGTCGGTCGCGCCCCTTCCGATGTCGACAACCAAAACCCCATCGGCGCGCTGGCGCTCGCTTGTTACGGCGTAGGCCGAGGCTATCGCCGAATGCATGATTTGCTCGACGTTCATGCCGAAGCTTTGCACCGCCTGCATGGCCGTCGATATGCTTTCGTCGTCGCCGTGCATAAGCCAGTATTCGGCCTCGACTACCGAGCCTTTTTTGCCGACGGGGTCGGGGCAGGGCGCGCCGTCGAGAAAGTATCCGCAGCAGAAGCGGTGGATGTAGGAGCGGTTTTCGGGAATGGTTTTGCTTTTGGCGTCGTTTTTGGCGCGCTCCAAATCTTCCGCGCGCACGGCGGAGTCGATGCCGCTTGCGCTTGCGCTGCCTATGCTTTGCATGCCCGCGATTTTCGAGCCGCTGACGGCCAGATAAAGCTCTTTGGGGGACGCCCCGCACTCCTTCTCCGCCCTTGAAATCGCCGTCTGCGCCAGATTCGCCGCCGCGGAAACGTCCACAATGTCGGCCTTCTTGACGCTTTTTTTCGAGCCCGCCTTGCCGAGGCTTAGAATGTTGATTTTGTCCTTTGCGGAAATTTCGCCGACAAGAGCCAGCATTTTGTCGGTTCCGATTTCAAGCGCGAATATCAAATTGTTGTCGTTCATTTTCGGCTTTGGCGTATGGTTATTATCGCTTTGGACGGCAGCGAAAGGTCAATCTTTTCGATTTGGGAAAGATCCTCGCGCTCGTAGTATTTTAGTATGTATTCGAGCTTGTCGATTTGCCCCTCGATGTCGTTAGAATGAAATACGATTTTTATGCCGTCGGAGGTGAGAACGAGCATTATGGGCAGCGTTATGCTGCCGAGCTCCGCCGCGTTTAAGACCCTCCACGTTTTGTAGTGCGCGGGCAGCCTTTTTTTAGCGCAGACGGCAAGCTCGTAAATTTTTTCCGCGTAGGCGTAGGGCTCGAAATCTCCGCCGCGCGAGCGCACCAGCGGAACGCCCACAACCCACGGCAGCCCGTTCAGCTCCGCCTCAAGCCCGCAGACGGGCTCGAAGAAGCGCCCCTCCCTTGAAAGGGCATAGGTGTAGAATTTTGAATCCTGCCTCACCGCGACTTTCGCCGCGGGCTTATATTCGGAAACCGAAATCCTTATTGTGTCGGGGTAAATCTTCGAGACCTCGGCGGACTTTATTTGCGGCACGTTTTCGAGCTTTCGGCGCAGGGCGACAACGTCTATTTCGGCGAGGTTTTTGCGCTCCGGAAAGAATCCGTTTTTGCCGAGCCATTTTTGGGTTATCGCCCCGTCCGTTTTAAACTCGATTTTTTTCAGCGTGTCCGCGGTGGGCGAGATTGCCCTTTCAAGGGCGCCGCTTTTGTAAAACTTGTGCGCCCAGTATCCCGCCGCGCACAGCACACCGGCGAAGAAAACGAATTTTAAGAGCTTAAAAAACCTGCGCGCGCGGGCGCGCCAAGACACGGGCTTCTTGACGGGCGAAGCCTTCAGGCTTTTCCATGTTTTGTCTTGGCGCAAGGTTGTCCCTTAAAGTTTTTCGCCCGCCGCGCGGGAAACCATTTTTTTGCAAAGCCCGTCGAAGTCGAGCCCTATGCACGACGCGCTTTTGGGAAGGAGGCTGGTGGGCGTCATGCCGGGGAGCGTGTTGATTTCGAGGGCGATAAAGTCGCCCGCGCTTTTCATCAAAAAATCGACCCTCGCAAAGTCGCGGCAGCCGCAGGCCGCGAACGCCGTTTCGGCTGCCCGCTTTATGCGAAGCTCCTCGTCTTTCGACACGCTTGCCGGAAATTCGTAAACTGTCGCGCCCTTTGTGTATTTGCGCTTGAAGTCGTACAATCCGCCTTCGGGCTTGATTTCCACAATGCCCGCAGCTTTGCCTTCGAGAACGCCCACGGAGAACTCCCTGCCTTTGTAGAACTCCTCGAGCATCCACAGGCCCGCGGGCAAATCTTTTAGGGCGGAGGCCATTTCCTCTTTTGACGAGATTATTTTAAGCCCCACGCTGCTGCCTTTGTCGGCGGGTTTTAGTATGGCCTTTTCGCCGAGAAATTCCGAGGCGAAATTCGGGTTCGGGGCTTCGGAGGCGTTAAAGACGAGCTCTTTTGCGACCTTTATTCCCGCCTGCTTTAAAAGAGCCTTCGCCGCGGGCTTGTTCATGCAGACCCTGCTTGCCAAAGAGCCCGACCCCGCGAAAGAAAACCCCGCGCCTTCAAGCTGCGCCTGCAAGGTTCCGTCCTCCCCGTATTCGCTGTGCGTAACCGCGAACACTACGTGCTTGTCCGGATTCAGCCCCGCGGGCAGCTCGTTCTTGTCGAGTATAAAAGGCTCGCAGACGAAATTTTTTTGCAGAGCCTCCAATACGAATTTTCCGCTTATTAGCGACACTTCCCTTTCGGACGAAATTCCGCCAGACAAAACCGCGATTTTAAAATCTTTCATTTTCAAAAATTTCCCTTGCCTTAAAATAAATGTCTCCGGCGCCCACGAACGCGACGCTTATTTTGGAGGATTTTTCTTCGGAAAAATCTCTTATGATTTTTGCCATTTGCGCGAAATCTGCAAGCATAACATTTTCGCTTTCCAGATTTTTTGAGGTGCCGAGGGGGTCGAAGGGCTCGCTCGCCGCGTACACGGGCAAAATAGCGGTTTTCACCCCGCTTTCCGCGAGGCTTTTAAAAATTTTTCTGAAAGCCCGCCCGAAATATTTTGTGCGCGAATATCTGTGCGGCTGGAAAAACACGAGCTTCGGCGTGTCGGCTATCTCCGAAAAATATTCGAGAAACGCGATAACCTCGCGCGGGTGGTGGGCGTAGTCTGCCACGGCGAAAATCTTTTCGGAATTAAAAATAGTTTCCTGGCGGCGTTTTACCCCGCGAAAGCCGCCGAAAATTTCGGGGGTGGAACTACCGCCGAAAGCGGCGTTTAAGGCGGCGAGCGCCATGGCTTTGTCGAACTCGAAAAACCCGCGCCCGGGAGTTTTTACGATTTCGATTTTCGCGCTTGTTTTAGCGCGGCGGGCGGCTTTTATAAGAGCCTCGTCGCCTGCGGGAACGAGTATGGCGCGCGATGTGCGCGAAAACAGCCGCTCGAACATTTTTTCGATTTCGGCGGAGTTTTTGTAGGTGTCGGTATGGTCGAGGTCGGCGTTCAAGGCGACGGTGATTTCGGGGCGGAAGTTTTCGATTGTGCCGTCGCTTTCGTCGAGCTCCGCCGCCAGAATTTTCCCTTCGGCGCAATATTTCGCGGGGGCGAAGGCGGCGGGCATTGCGCCCGTTATAAAGCCCGCGTCGAGGTTCGCGGCTAAAATCGCGTGGGATATCAGGGTTGTTGTCGTGGTTTTGCCGTGGCTGCCGCAGACGCCGATTAGCCGCCTTTTTTCCGCGATTTTCGCGAGGGCTTCGCCGCGCCTAAAAAACGGCTTTTCCGCCAACCCTATAAATTTTTCGAACTCTCTTTTTAGCGCGGAAGAAAATATGAGCGAATCCGCGCCTTTAAAATCGGCGCTTGCCCTGCCGGAAAATTTTACGCCGGCATTTTCAAGCATGCGGCGCGCGGAGGGGTCGGGGTTGTCGTCAAAGCCCTCGATTTGCAGGTTTTCGCCCCGTAAAAATAGGGCAAGCGGCGCCATTCCCATTCCGCAAACCCCGCCCATTATGATTTTTTTCGGCATGGGCTTAGCGCTCCGGTTTCGATATGACAGACTCGATGTCGGCGACGATTTTTTCGACGTCGTTGGATTCGTCGATGCTCTTTAGCCCCGCGCGCATTCTGTCGCAAAGCGTCTTGTTCGAGGCCGCGCTTACAATTTCGTCTTTCAGCCTTGAAATGTCCTTTTGCCTTACGCAAATTCCCGCTCCCGACTTTTCCACGAACATTGCGTTTTCAAGCTGGTGGTTGTCGGCGGAGGAGGGCAGGGGCACCAAAACGGGTATCACCCCGCAGCGGGCAAACTCGGCGATGGAGCCCGCGCCCGCGCGCGCGGCGACGATTTCGGAGGCCGACATCGCGCCCGCCATGTCGTCGCAAAATTCCACAACCTTGAAAAATCTTTCGGCGCCGTTTTTGTCCGTTTTCGATTTCTCCGCAAGGCCGGCTTTGCCCGGGCCAGAGATGCACAGCACGTCAAGGCCCTCGTATGCGAGGGAGTCGAAATTTTCCGCCGCCCATTTGTTCAGGGCGAGGGCCCCCTGCGAGCCGCCGCAAACAAGCAGGATTTTGGCGTCTTTATCAAAGCCGAATTTCGCCTTGCTTGCTTCGGCGTCGCGGCGGAATATTTCCTCCCTTACGGGGTACCCCGCGTGGCGCACGACGCCCTTTTTGCCTGCCGAAATCTTAACCCCGTACGGGACGTAAATTCTTGTGGCGAACCGCCCGAAAAGCCTTATCGCCTTGCCCGCCTTGCGGTTGGCTTCGTGGAGAATCAGCGGCTTTTTCGCGCGGATAGCCGCAAGCGAAATCCCGAACGATGTAAAGCCCCCGAAGGCGATTGCCGCGTCCGCGCCCTTCATCAGCTTTTTCGCCAAGAGATACGCCTTAAACTGGCTTTTTATGAATTTGAAAAACTTTGCGGGGCTAACTGAAAACGGGGCGCCCGGGCTTTTTATAAAATTTAAATCCGAGTATTTTTGCGACAGGCGCGCGTCGACGGGCTTTTCGCTGATGATGAAAGACACGTTGTGCCCGCCCTTTATAAGAGCCTGCCCGACCGCGATTCCGGGCGCGAGGTGCCCGCCCGTTCCGCCGCATGAAATCAAAATATTACTCATAGTCCGTCGCCTTTATTTTTTGCGGAACGCTCCAGCGCTTCAGGCAGTTTAATATGATGCCCGTAAACGCGAACATAACCACGAGGTTGGAGCCTCCGTAGCTCATGAATGGCAGGGATATGCCCTTTGTGGGCAGCAGCCCCACCACCACGCACATGTTGAAGAGAGCCTGCCCCGTCAGCATTAAAACCGCGCCGAAGCACAGCGAAAATTCGTAAAGGTTTCTCGCCCTCTTGAGGCTGAAAAACACGCTCGCGAAAATCGCGAAGAAAAGCAGAAGCACAAGCGACGTTCCGATAAGCCCGAACTCTTCGGCGATGTTCGCGAAGATGAAGTCCGTATGCGCCTCGGGCAGGAACGAGTACTGCTGGCGGCCCTGCCCGGGCCCCGCTCCGTGGACTCCGCCCGCGCCGAAGGCGTAGATTGCCTGCGTGAGCTGGTAGCCGCCGTCCTGCGCCTCGGCCTCGCGGTTTAGGAAGCTTGCAAGGCGCGTGAGGCGGTTTGGATTTTTCAGCACCATACGCGCGATTGCGCTTACGCCCGCAAGCCCGAAGCCGAAGAGGTGCGTAAGCCTTATGCCCGCCATAAACATTACCGCGCCTCCCACGGCTACGCAAAGCATGCTCGTGCCGAAGTCGGGCTCCTTCAGTATCGGAAGCACAAACATCGCCGTGATGGCAATGGGCGGCATTGTGCCCTTCCAAAATGTTTTTATGTCGCGCTGGAAATATTGGATTGCCGCCGCAAGGCAAATGACGAGCGAGATCTTCGCGAAGTCGCTCGGCTGGACGGAAATCGAGCCGAACGCAATCCACCTTGTAGAGCCCTTTACCGTTTTGCCGACGCCCGGAATCAGCACCGCGACAAGCATGGCAATGGTTATGACCGCTATCGGTATGGCGAGCTTTTTTAGAAAATCCAAATCCGTCTTGTACGCCGCTACGAACCCCGCCAACGCTATGCAAAACCAAAACGCCTGCTTGTTTACGAGCTTTTCGGGGCCCTCGGCGGCGCCCGCGCTAAAAATCGTGATTATCCCCCAGAGCGACAACAAAATAACGGGGATAAACACCCCCGCCATTTGCAAGGCGACACCGCGCCGATTGGAGCCTTTTATGTCGGATTCCGACATCTAAATTACAGGTCCTGCGTATTCTGGGTTGAAGGTTCGGCTATGTCGGTAGTGTTTGAAGCGGGCGCGGCGGGGGCGGCGGTTTCAAGCGGCTGCGCGGGCTGGGCGGACGGCGCCGAGGGCGCGCTTGCGCTTGCCTCGGCTTTGGGGGCTTCCGCTTCCGCGGCGGGTTCGAGATCCTTTATTACGAGGATTTGCCCGACCTGGATTTTGCGCGGGTCGATTATGGAGTTTTTATCCATAAGCTCCGTCAGCGAAATTTTATATTTTGCCGCGATGCCGCCGAGGTATTCGCCTTTGGCGACCGTGTGCGTATGCTTGCCCTCGTATTTTTTGGACTTCTGCGCGGCGGCCTTTTGCGCGGCGGGGGCGGGAATCTTGAGCTTCTGCCCCTCGCGGATGACGGTTTTTTTCATGCCGTTTGCGTCCATAATCGCGCGGATTGAGGTGCGGTGCTTTATCGCGATTTTGGAGATGGAGTCCCCCTTCTTTACGACGTAGATTGTTTCGGCGCCGCCAGGAGCCGCCTCGGCGTTTTCGGCCTCCGCCTTTTTCGGGGCTTGGGCGGGGCTGCCCGCGCTCGGGATTTCGAGCTTCTGCCCGACTTTTATTACGGACTTTCTGTTAAGGCCGTTTGCGAGCATGAGGTCGTTTAACGACACGCCGTGCCGGGCGGCGATTTTAGAAAGGTTGTCGTTCTTCTTTACGATGTAGGTTGAGGCCTGCGCGGAGGGCTCCGAAGCGGCGGAGCCGTGTTGGCTTATTGCGGTCTGCGCCTTGTCTTGGAGGGCGGGGTCGGGCTCGGGCTCGGCGGGCTTTTCAATTTTCTTGGGCTCCTCTATTGGCGTGTCGCTTTGGGCGACTTCAACGGGCTTGGCCTCCGCTTCGGGCGCGGGAACGGCGGGGCGCGTGGGCTCGGCTCTCAGCGACGGGCTGCCTTCGGGCAGGGGCGCGGGGGCGGGCTTGTTGGCTTCGGCAAGCGAGGGCGCGGCCAAGTCGGGGTTTACGGTTGCGGATTCCTCTGTAGAATTGCAGCCCTGCTGCGCTAAAATTGTAGTGATGAGCGCTATGTGGAGCGCGAGAACTGCTATTGTGATTGGAGCTTTCATTTCTTTAAATTTTTAACGGTTTATTTTTTACTTAAAAAGCGGCTTTGTTCAACTGTATTTTTATATTTTTTTCGGACAAAATTTCTGAGACGGCCTCGTCGAAGCATTTGCCCCTGTCGGAATAGCTTTTGAACATCCCGAAGCTCGAGAAGGCGGGGCTGAAAAGTATGTCGGCCTTGCTTGGGCATTTTTGGACGGCGAGCTCTATGGCCTGCTTTAGGTTTTCGCATACGTAAACGCCAAGCGGCAGGCCTTTCAGGGCGTTTTTTAGCTCGCCCGCGGTCTGGCCGATGAGAGCCGCCCCGCAGGCGACTTCCCCGACGGTCTTGCAAAGCTCGGAATTGTCGCAATATTTGTTTTTGCCGCCGCCTATCCAGAATACTTTTTTGCCCTTCAGCTCTTTTAGGGCGGCGATTGCGGCGTGGGCGTTTGTGGCTTTGGAGTCGTTCCAAAAAGTTATGCCGTTTAGCCCCGAAATTTTCGCGAAGCGGTAGCGGGCGAGGCTGAAGTCTTTTGCGGAGTCGAGCAGGATTTTTTCGTCGAGGTTAAGCGACTTCCAAAAGAGCTTGGCGATTAAAAAATTCTCCCGCTGTATTGAGTTGTCGAAGGGCTTTGGAGACTCAAACGCCGAATTCTTGTCGGCAAACACCGCGAAATCCGGCAGCCGCCGCGAGAACTTTTGCGCGAATTCTTTCACGCCCGAGCCGTAAATAAAAGTTTCGCTTTTTAGAAAGTTTAAAATGTTCAGCTTCGCGTCGAAATATTCGCGCATATCTGCGTGCCAGTCGAGGTGGTCGGGCGCGAAGTTCGTCCACAAAAACGCGTCGAAATTCAGGCTTTTTAGGCTCGTCGATTGGAACGAGCTTATTTCAAACACCGCGGTTTCGTCCGCCGAAACGCCGTCCGCCAAAAACGCGCAAAGCGGCCTGCCTATGTTGCCGCAGGCGAAGGCTTTTTTGCCCGCCTTGTTCAGGGCGGCGGTTAAAAACGATGTGAGGGTCGTCTTGCCGTTTGTGCCGCTTACGGCTATCGTTTTCCCGCGCCAAATCATCCCAGCCAAATCGGGCTCGCCGACGGCTTTTACGCCGCATTTTTCCGCCAAGATTCTGAACGGGTGGCGGGGGCTGAACGCGGGCGAATATACGGCGAGGGCGTGGTTTTTCGCTTCGGCCTCGCCGAAATTTTCGCCGTCTTTGTCGCCGTAAAATACGCAGTTTACCCCGGCGGTTTTAAATAGGCTTTGCGCGGCTATTGTGCTTACGCCGCGGCCGAAGAGCGCGACGCTTTTGCCCCCCGAAATATTTTTTAGAATGTCGCGCGAGGTTTGCATTTTTTTAGCGCAGCTTGAGAGTGGCGAGCCCCGCCAGCGCGAAGATTAGGGATAAAATCCAAAAGCGCAGCACGACTTGCGTCTCCCGCCAGCCGCCCTCCTCGAAGTGGTGGTGTATGGGGCTTTTTCTGAAAATTCTTTTTTTTGTGCGCTTGTAGTAGCCCACCTGTATTATTACGGAGGCGGCCTCCATCACAAATATCCCGCCCACCAAAACCAAAGTTATGGGCTGGTGGACCATGAAAGCCACGGCGCCCACAAGCCCGCCGATTCCCAAAGAGCCGGTGTCTCCCATCCAGATGCTCGCGGGGTAGCAGTTGTACCACAAAAACGCCATGCAAGCCCCGAGCGCGGCGCAGCACAAAACGGCGAGCTCGCCCGCTCCGGGAACCATCGATATGTGGAGGTATTCGGCGGCAATCGCGTTTCCGGTAAGGTACGCGAAAATTCCGTAAACGAGCATGACGGAAATCGTGCAGCCCGTGGCGAGGCCGTCGAGGCCGTCGGTTAAATTTACGGCGTTGCTCGAGCCCGCTATTACAAGCCACAAAAAGGCGAGGGCGAACAGCGCGGGCATTTGCTCTATTATGGGCGTCTTGCAAAACGGGGCCCATAGCTCGAGCATCGAGCTTTTGTACGCGGGGTTGAAATACAAAATCGCGAACGCCCCCAAAACCGCCGCCGACTGGAACGCGAGCTTTACCTTTGCGGACACGCCTTCGCTGTTTTTTTTAATCAGCTTTTGGTAGTCGTCCAAAAATCCCGCGGCGGTGAGAAGGATGTAAACGAGCATCGCCGCGGCGGTAAGCGAATTGAATCCGCACCACAATATTGCCGACAAAACAAGCCCCGCAAAAATTATGAGCCCGCCCATAATAGGCGTGCCGCTTTTCCATGCGTGGAGCTCCGCGAGCTTGCCGACCTCCGCCGCGCCGCGCTGAACCTGCGCGCTTTTTATGCCGCGCAAATAGCTTATCACAAGCGGAGCTATCGCAAAAGACACTACAAACGCCGTAACCGTCGCCATCACGCATCTGAACGACAGGTATCTGAAAAGTCTTAGCGGGCCCCAGTATGACTCAAAATTGGAAAGTTCCGAGAGCATTTTTTTTGTAAATTTTTAAGAGTCGGTTTTGGCGAAAAATCGCAAAAATTTTTACGCGGCGGATTCCGTTTTAGAACCTTTCGTCGTCCTCGAAATCGGGGCTTTCGGATTCTCCGTCTTCGGAATCGTCGTCGGAATCGTCGTCGGAATCGTCTTCCGCTTCGTCGATTTCGTCGCCGCCGAATTCGTCGGAGTCAAATTCTTCGGAGTAGCCGCCGCCGTTTTCGCCGTCCGCTTCGGGGGCGGGCTCTTCGGGCTCGGCGGCCTCGATAGGCTCGTCTTCAGAGGGCTCCGGGGCGGCTGCGGCGGGCGACATCTTCGCGAGAACGCAGTCGGGCAGGGCTTTTTCGAGCTCGCACACGCGGCTTCCCTTTAAGAATATCCAGCCCTCGAAGTTTTCCGCCGCGCTTTTTGCCTCGGCGGAAGTTTGGACTATTGAAATGTCCTCCTCTTTCCAGCCTTTTTGCAGCATTCCGGCCTTGTAGTATTCGGCGTTTTCGCCCACCAAAACCGCCTTTGACGATTCCGACGGCGGGATAAATTCGCCGATTTCCTTATGGTAGCGCAGAGCCGCTATGCCGAGCTCGCCCATGGTGCCCAGCACAAAGAGCCTCGGCGAATTTTCGCTTAGCGAGAGGAATCTGCGCAGGGCGTCCTTCATGGCGGCGGGAGAGGCGTTGTAGCAGTCGGCGTAGATTTTCGACTTTTCGGTTTCGACTACCGAGCCCCTCATCGCGCCCGCGCGGAGGTTCGGCAGGCGCGAGGCAAGCTGCTCTTCCGTCGTGCCGAGCATGAGCGCGGCG
>JAGBOM010000088.1 GCA_017633865.1 Opitutales bacterium | reverse complement strand
TACGCGGGCTGGGGCGCCGGCCAGCTGGATTCCGAAATCCGCGAGGGCTCGTGGTATTGCACTCCCGCCGACTTGGACAAGCTTGCCGACTTCGACTTTGAAGACATGTGGATGGATATGATTTTTAAGCTCAACCCGATTTTTGAAAAGCTGCCTTCGCCTCCCGAAACGGATTTCGAGGCAAATTAAGCCCGCGCTTTTCCCCCGCGCCTTGCGGTTTGCGGGCGGGTTTTTTGTTCGGCTTAACATTTTTATACGGACTTTATGGATTCGCATTTTACCGTTTTAGACAGCGCGGTTCTCGCCGCGTATTTTGTTTTGACCATGCTAATCGGCGCGCTTGCCGTCGGGAAGGCGAAAAACATAGAAGGCTACACGGCGGCGGGCGGGAAGCTTTCGGGCTGGCTTACGGGGCTTTCGATTTTGGGGTCGTTTGTGAGCAGCATAAGCTTTTTGGCCTTGCCCGCAAAGGCCTACGCCTCTAACTGGAACGCCTTTGTGTGGGGGCTTTCGCTGCCGATAGCAACGTTTATAGCGGTAAAATATTTTGTGCCGTTTTACAGGAAAATCGGCGGCGTTTCCGCGTACGGGCACTTGGAGGAGCGCTTCGGCGCGTGGGCGCGGATTTACGCGGGGCTGTGCTATCTGCTTACGCAGATTGCGAGAATCGGGGCTGTCACGTACTTGATGGCTCTTCCCATGAGCCTGCTTTTGGGGTGGAACATTTACGCGATTATTTTAATTACGGGGCTTGCCGTCACGGTTTACACGCTCTTTGGCGGGATTGTGGCGGTAATTTGGACGGAGGCGATTCAGACCGTCGTCTTGATTGGAGGGGCGATAGGCTGCGCGCTGCTTATGGTGTTTTCGCTTCCGCAGGGCGCGGGGCGGGTTTTTGAAATAGCGGACGCCGCCGGCAAATTCAGCCTCGGCAGTTTTTCCATCACCGATTTTTCTACGAGCACGGTTTGGGTTTTGCTTATTTACGGGCTCTTTATAAATTTGCAAAATTTCGGCATAGACCAAAACTACGTCCAGCGGTACGCCTCGACAAAGTCGCTTAAAGAGACGAAAAAAAGCCTCTGGGTAAGCGGCGTTGTTTATTTGCCGCTCACCGCCGTTTTCTTTTTTATCGGAACCGCCCTTTACGCCTACTACTCTGTTTACCCGAACCTTTTGCCCGCCGAAATCGCCGCCAAGCCCGACTACGTGTTCCCGTATTTTATCATTAGCGAGCTGCCTTGCGGGCTGAGGGGGCTTTTGGTGGCGGCGATATTCGCGGCCGCGATGAGCACGGTTTCGTGCAGCTTAAATTCCTCGGCGACAATTCTTTTTACGGACTACTACAAGCGCTTCAACCCCTCATGCGGGCAAAAACGCTCTATGCGCTTTATAAAAATAGCGACGCTTGCGTGGGGCGCGCTGGGCACTGCAATCGCCTTGGCGTTCACAAAAACCTACAACGCCCTCGACGCATGGTGGATTTTGGCGGGGATATTCAGCGGCGGCATGCTCGGGATTTTCCTTTTGGGGCGTATGTGCAGGCGGGCGGACTCCAAGTCGGCGGCGGCCGCCACCGTTTTGGGCATTTTGCTTATAGCGTGGCTATCGCTTGAGCCGCGCTGCGATTTTTTGCCGCACACGAGCCTTTCGCCATTTTTGATTCCGGTTTTCGGAACTTCGACGAT
>JAGBOM010000087.1 GCA_017633865.1 Opitutales bacterium | reverse complement strand
TACGCCAGAAGAATGCCCGCCACAATGTTCCACTGGAATGTCGCCACCAAAAGCCCCCTGCTCTTCGCGGGCGAAATTTCCGCAATGTACATCGGCGCGATTACCGAGGCCGCCCCGATTCCGAGCCCGCCCACAAACCTGAAAAACAGCATAGAGTGCCAATTCCACGCCGAGGCGCAGCCGAGCGCGGAAACCAAAAACAAAAATCCCGTAAGCTTCAGGGAGTCGCGCCTGCCCCATTTGTCGGACGGAACCGACGCCGCAAGCGCGCCCGCCATCGTGCCCAAAAGCGCGACCGAAACCGTAAAGCCCTCGCCCATGTCGCCGAGGGAGTAAATTTCCTTTAACGCCTTTGAGACGCCCGCGATTACCGCTGTGTCGAACCCGAACAAAAGCCCGCCCAATGCCGCGACAACCGCGCTTGCCAAAAGAGCCGGCGTAAACTTCCCGTTATTTTCAGAGCCCATAATGCAATAGATTGATTCGGATATTTTTTGACAAGCGCGATTTTTTTGCAAGCGCCAAAAAAATTTTCTCGACCGCCGCAGCCCCCGCGGCAAAAATCACTATTATGATAAAACTCATCGCAGTCGGAAAAATGAAAAACAAAAGCCTCGCGGAGCTCGCCGCCGACTACGCGAAAAGAATATCGAAATTCGACAAGCTTGAAATCTCCGAAATCAAAGACTCCACCCTCCCCAAGGAGGCGGAAAAAATCCTCGAAAAAATAAAGTCGTCAAAGGCGAAAATCTACGTTCTAAGCGAGGAGGGGCGGACGGTGCCTTCCGCTAAGCTCGCCAAAATGCTCGAGGCCGACTTGGCGGAAACCGGCGCGTCGGCCTTCGTGATAGGCTCGGCCTGCGGAATGCACGAAAGCGTTAAAAAATCCGCCGACATGCTGCTTTCAATCTCGCCCATGACATTTACCCACGAGTGGGCGCGCGCGATAATTTTGGAGCAAATTTACAGGGCGAAAACAATCTCCGCCAACACGCCCTACCACAGAGCCTAAGCCCCCCTCCAACTGCGGCTTTGAGTTTGCGCAAATCGCCGCCGAAAAAACCGCCGCAAGATTTTTTAGCCCAAACAGCCCTCCCCGCGTTAAAAAACATTCCATCTCCCCCGCGCGCGGGAGTTTTTTATTCCCGCGCAAAAAACAAAAAATCCCCGCCCCGCGCAAAAAAAATTTTTCAAAAAATTGAAAGATATTGCTTGACTTATATTTCATATATCAAATATAGTTTGATTATTAAAAGAGTGTCAAACAAAAGGCTAAAGCATGAAGATGAAAAAATTTATAAACAATCCCGAAAACCTCGCAGTCGAGCTGCTCGAGGGCATGGCCGCCGCCTATGCGGACAAAATAAAGCTTGAAGACGGCAAAATCGTCGCGCGGGCAAAGCCCAAGGCGCAAGACAAGGTCGCGGTAATCACGCTCGGCGGCGCGGGGCACGAACCCGCCCTAAGCGGCTTTGTGGGAGAGGGAATGCTCGACGCGAGCGTAGTGGGCGACATCTTTGCGGCCCCCAACGCCCCCGCCGTCTTAAACGCCCTGCGCAAATTTAAGCGCGACGCCGGAATTTTGCTCGTGGTGCTGAACCACGCAGGCGACGTAATGAGCTCGAACATGGCCATGAAAATGGCGCAGCGCGAGGGCATAAAAGTAAAGCCCGTCTTGGTGGCGGAGGACATTTCCGCGGGGCTCGACGCCCCCAAGGCCGACCGCAGGGGGCTGGCGGGCTGCATACCGCTAATCAAGGTTGCCGGAGCCGCCGCCGAGGAGGGCAAGAGCCTTGACGAAGTCTGCCGAATCGCCGAAAGCTTCAACTCTAAAATAGCGACTCTCGCCGTGGCCATGACGGGCTGCACCCACCCGCAAAACGGAACGCCCATAAGCGAGCTTGCCGACGACGAAATGGAAATCGGCATGGGCCAGCACGGCGAAGGCGGCGGCGGAAGAACCAAAATTTTAACCGCCGACGAAACCGCCAAAACGATGTTCAAAAATCTCGCCAAAGCCCTCGGCGTAAAAAGCGGCGACAGGCTCTTTGTTATTATTAACGGCACGGGCGCTAGCTCGCCAATGGAGCTTGCGGTAGTGTTTAGAGCCGTAAAAAAATGCGCCGAGGAAATCGGCGCGGCCGTGGCCGGCGGCATTATCGACGAGCTTTTAACCGTCCAGGAAATGGCGGGCTATCAAATGATTTTATGCGTTTTGGACGCCGAAAGCGAAAAGTATTTGAAGGCGAAATCAAACGCCCCCTACTGGACCTGCCTCGGAGAATAGCGCCATGCAAAACCTAAATCTCGAAAGCCTAAAAAAAATGTTCGCCCTCGCGGCCTCGACTATTTCCGAAAACGAGGCCGAGCTTTGCCGCCTCGACGCGGCCTGCGGCGACGGCGACCACGGGGTCGCGATTAAGGGCGCACTATGCGCCGCACACGAAGCCCTGCAGTCGGCGGCGGACCTTAAAAACGGAATTTGCGACGCGGGGTTCGCCGCGATGTCGAACTCAAACGGCTCCACAAGCAGCATATACGGCTCGCTTTTAATGGGGGTTTCCGACGGCGTAAAAGACGGCGCCGAAAGCCTGAGCGCCGAAGAGCTTGCAAGCGCGTTTCAAGCGGGGCTCGACTCGATGAGGGCGACCGTTAAAGGCGATGTCGGCGACAAAACCGTGTTCGACGCGCTCATTCCCGCAATCGAGGCCATGCGAGGCGCAAATAGCGTATCGGAGCTTTTCGAGAGAGCCGCCGCCGCCGCAAAAAAGGGCGCGGAAAGCACGCGCAATCTGCGCGCGCGCTTCGGCAGGGCGCACAACCTCGCCGAAAAATCCGTAGGCACTCTCGACCCGGGCGCCGTTTCAAACGCTATGATTTTCTAGACATTTTCAAAAGCCTTAAACAAATAATTCAACTATTAAGACTATGGCAGACAACGAAGGAAACATCGAAGCCGACAATTTCGCTTTGGACGTAAAAGCCAAAAGCGAAGCCTTTTATTTGAAGGGCCTGCAAAACGCCGACTGGGGCGTGAAAAGCAGAATGTCCAGAATTTTCAACCGCAAAAGCGGCCGCGCCGTAATGCTCGCGTTCGACCACGGCTACATCATGGGCCCCACAAGGGGGCTTGAAAGGATGGACCTTTCAATAGTTCCGCTAATCAAGTATGCCGACTGCGTAATGTGCACGCGCGGCGCGCTAAGAACGATAGTCCCGCCCGAATGCGGCAAGCCCGTGGCCCTGCGCTGGAGCGCGGGAAGCACGGTTTTAACCGAGCTTAACGACGAATGCTTAATCGACATTGAAGACGCCGTCAAGCTCGACGCCTGCGCGCTCGCGCCGATGGTCGCGATAGGCGGGGCATTCGAGGCCAAGACCATTCAAAACCTCGCCAAAACCGCCGACATGACCGCGAAGTACGGCATACCCACCCTCGGCGTTACGGCTGTCGGCAAGGAGCTTGGCCGCGACGCCAGATACCTCGGGCTCGCCTGCCGCGTAATAACGGAAAACGGCGCGACCTTCGTAAAAACCTACTACTGCGACGAGGGCTTTGAGAAGGTCGTAGCGGCCTGCCCCGTTCCGATAGTAATAGCGGGCGGCAAGAAGCTCCCCGAAGCCGAAGCCCTCGAGCTTGCCTACAAGGCGGTTAACGACGGCGCCGCGGGGGTCGACATGGGCAGAAACATCTTCCAAAGCGAATGTCCCGAAGCCATGATTCAGGCCGTAAGGGCGGTCGTCCACGAAAACGCCTCTCCGAAAGACGCCTTTGAAATGTTTAACGATTTGCAGCACGAAATCAAAAAACTTTAACTAAAAAACCATATATGAAACACGCAATTACTTCAATTATCGCCGCCGCCGCGCTTTTCGCGCTCTGCGGCTGCGCCTCCACAAGCGTTTCCGACACGCCCGCCCAAAACGCGGGCGCGGAAATTAAAACACCCAAGCTCAACAAGCGGATGTTCTACAAAAACGGCAAATTCGACGCCGAGGCCGCGAAGCAGGCTTATATCGACATGATGCAAAGGCTCGGCTACCCCGTCAGCGAAAACCTAAGAAAGAATATGTGGGCCACCGACTTCGGCCTCGGCGACTTCCCCGCGGTCGGCATGGGCGGCATTTTTTGGGTTCACGACAACTCCAAAAACGGGCTTTTCGGGCACGAGATTCTTTTGCTCCCCAACCAGATGCTTGTAGAGCACTACCACGTTCCCGCCGCGGGTCTCCCCGC
>JAGBOM010000086.1 GCA_017633865.1 Opitutales bacterium | reverse complement strand
GAAAAAGTGGAGCCTCGCCGCCGTAAACTCCATAAATTTGGCGCGCATACTTGCGCAGTGCGTCTACTACATTTACGCGTCGCTAAAGCTGCCGAAGGAATTGAGGGGCGATGTCGAATTTATCGTGCCCACCGGCAACTTCGGCAACATTCTGGCGGGCTGGATGGCGCACAAAATGGGAATGCCCGCAAGGTCGTTCAAGGTCGCAACAAACCAAAACGACATTCTTTACAGGCTTTTTGAAAGCGGGGTTTACGAAATCGGCAGCGTACGCCCAAGCCACGCGCCATCGATGGATATTCAGGTTTCGTCAAACTTTGAAAGGTTCATCTACTTTATGGAGGGCGGCGACTCCGAAAAAGTCCGCAAAATTATGGGCGGATTTAAGGCGTCGGGAAAGTGGGTGTTCGATGATTTCAAGAAGGACAATTTCTCGGCGTCAAGATGTTCCGACGCCGACATTGAAAAAAATATAGAGCTCGTCTACCAAAAATACGGCAAAATAATAGACCCGCACACAGCCTGCGGCTTTCAGCAGATCGGGAGCGGAACAACTGTCGTGCTTTCGACGGCGCACCCCGCGAAATTTCCGGAGCTAATTAAAAAAGTCGTTTCAAAAGACGCGCTTTCGCCGTCGCTTGAAATTCTAAAGAGCAGGAAAATCGAGCGCATAGAAAGCCCCTGCGACGTTGAGAACATCAGAAAAATCATAGAAGAAAACGGAATCAAGCAATGAAGCCCGAAATTTTAATTTACGACACCACCCTGCGCGACGGCACCCAGGGCGAGGGCGTTTCGATGTCCGTAGCCTCAAAGCTGAGGCTTGCGGAAAAGATGGACCAGTTCGGCGTCGATATTATCGAGGGCGGCTGGCCGGGCTCGAACCCGCGCGACATGGCGTTTTTCGAGCAGGCGCGCTCGCTTAGGCTAAAGCACGCCAAGCTATCCGCTTTCGGCTCGACCCGCAGGGCGAATGTAAAGGCTTGCGACGATTCGCAGCTCGGGCTTTTGCTCGCCGCGCAAACCCCGTACATCACTATTTTCGGCAAGACTTGGCTCTTGCATGTGGAAAGCGTCATAAAAACAACCGCCGAGGAAAATCTTAAAATGATACGCGAAAGCGTCGAATTTCTCGTCAAAAATTCGAGGAATGTAATCTACGACGCGGAGCACTTTTTCGACGGCTATAAGGACAACCGCGACTACGCCCTCAAGACACTGCAGGCCGCCATTGACGGCGGCGCGGAGTTCGTCTGCCTTTGCGACACAAACGGCGGAACGCAGGTCGAGGAGTTTAAAAAAATAGTCTCCGACGTCGCGGCTTTTTGCGGAAATGTCCCCGTAGCGGTGCATTGCCATAACGACTGCGGCCTGGGCGTGGCGCTTTCCATAGCGGGCGTGGAGGCGGGCGCGAGAATGGTGCAGGGCACTCTAAACGGAGTCGGCGAGCGCAACGGCAACGCAAACCTTTGCACAATAATCCCGAACCTGTCCTTAAAGCTTTCGTACCCGATGAATTGCGGCGGAAACCTTAAAAAGCTTCGCGACCTTTCCCTTTTCGCCGACGAAATGACAAACACCCGCAGCGATTCCCGCGCGCCCTATGTGGGGGCGTCGAGCTTCGCTCACAAAGGGGGCGTGCACGCCGACGCCGCAAACAAGGTAAAGCGCAGCTACGAGCATATCGACCCGACCCTCGTCGGCAACAAAACCCGCGTCTTGGTAAGCGACATGTCGGGAAGGGCTTTGGTGATGATGAAGGCCAAAGAGCTCGGCATGGACATCGACGCCAAAGACCCGAAAATTAAAACATTCTTAAACGAGCTAAAGCAGCTTGAATTCCGCGGCTATGAATTCGAGGCCGCCGACGCCTCGTTTAAGCTTTTGCTTTCGCGCTTTCTAAACAAGGACGAGCCGCAGTTCAAGGTGCGCGGCTACCGCGTAATCGTGGAGCGCGACGAAACGAACTCGGTAATCCGCTCGGAGGCCACGGTAAAGCTTGAAGTGGGCGGGTCGGTGGAGCACACGGTGGCGGAGGCGCACGGCCCGGTGGGCGCGCTCGACTTGGCTTTGCGCAAGGCGCTTTACAAGCACTTCCCGCAGATTATGGACATCGAGCTTATCGACTTCAAGGTAAGGGTTATCGACAGCGGCCTGGGCGCGAACGCGGTTGTGAGAGTCCAGATAGAGTTTAAGGACGGCGACAAAATTTGGGGCACCGTCGGGGCTTCCGACAACGTTATAGAGGCCTCGTGGGAGGCGTTGAAGGACGCCGTAGAATACAAGCTGCAAAACTCTTTTTAGGCTTGCGGATTTTTTGCGCGCGGCTATTGTAAAAAAATCAAAAGAATAAAAAAATGGCGGTCGAGGGCGAAAAGGTCATGGATTTAAAGCCGCGCATCAAAAATCCGTTTTTGCGCGCGGCGTACACGGTTTTCTCGTATCCGATAGAGAGCTTTTTGGGAATACGCGCCCTGAACAAGGCGCATATCCAAATGGGGTCGATTTCGCGCGACTTCAACTTTTTCGAGAGGGCGTTGCAGGGGCTTGACGGCTCCTACGAATACTCGCGCGACGAGCTTAAAAAAATCCCTGCGGAGGGCCCGCTGATTGTAGTGGCAAACCACCCCATGGGCGGGCTGGACGGCATAGTCCTCGGCGCGCTGCTCTCGAAAGTCCGCCCCGACGCCAAGCTTTTGGCGAACTACCTTTTGGGCGAAATGGAGGGCATACGCCCGCACCTGATACCCGTAAACCCCTTCGGCACGAAAGAGGCGGCGGTCTCCAACATGGCGGGGCTGAAGGAGGCTTTCAGGCATCTGAAAAACGGCGGCTGCATAGCCACGTTCCCGTCGGGGACTGTGTCGCACTTCCAGCCGAAGCTGATGTCGATAAGCGACCCCGAATGGAATAAAAACATCGCCGCAATCGCCAAGAAAACGGGGGCTTCTATATTGCCGGTTTTCTTCTACGGCAGAAACTCGCTTTTGTTCCAGCTTGCGGGGCTTGTCCACCCGAAGCTTAGAACCCTGCTTTTGCCGCGCGAGCTCGTCGGCAAGGCGAAGTCCGAAACCGTGCGCATGCGCATAGGCTCGCCAATTTCCGCGAGAAAAATCGCGGAGTTTTCGAGCGACGAAGAGCTCACCCTTTGGCTCCGCTTAAACACCTATGTTTTGGGGCGCAAAAATTTCGAGCACAAAGAGTCGGGCAACTCGTTCTTCCAAATCGGGCACATAAAAAATTTCTGCGACAAGTTCAATCCTCTTAAAAAGTCGCAGCAGGAGCTGATTAAGCCGATAGACCCCGAAATTATGGAGCGCGAAATTTCCGCTCTGCCGCAGTCGAGCGTTCTTATCGACGGCTCGCAAATCGCGGTTTACGGGGCGTACGCCTGGCAGATGAAATGGACTATGCTTGAAATAGGCCGCCTGCGCGAAAAGACCTTTAGGGAGGTCGGCGAGGGCACCGGCAAAAGCGTCGATACCGACGAGTACGACCAGTACTACATGCACGTCTTCATGTGGGACAGGCAAAACCGCAAAATCGCGGGCGCGTACCGCGTCGGCCACGTCGATAAAATCGTGAAGTCGATAGGCGCGCAGGGCTTGTACGCCACAACGCTTTTTAAAATCTCGCCCGAGCTTTTGGGGCGGATGAACT
>JAGBOM010000008.1 GCA_017633865.1 Opitutales bacterium | reverse complement strand
CGTGTCGGCGTGCACGGTTTACCGCCTCTGGAAGGATATTCGAAGCGCTGCCAAAAATAAAATCGGGGAGGATTTTTGAGATGCTCAAATTTTTGCAAGTCGCCGATTATAAGCGCGCGAAGGTGTTGCCAAAATTATTTTGGCAACACTTCGGGAAAAACGCTGCCAAAATTGCGCCCGATTTTTGGCAGCACTTCGCGGGAATTGCCGGAATTCGCGGAAACACAAAAACGCGGCAAAACCTTATAAACAGAGGCTTTAACAGCAGCTTTGCTGCGGGGAAAAGCGGATTTTTACGCGCTGCCAAAATTCGCTGCCAAAATTGCCAAAATCATTTTTTACCCAGCCGGTTTTATGCGCTGCCAATAATACCTACTACCCCTTTAGGGGTAGGTATATATTGGCAGCACTAAAACCGCGCGCTGACAAAAATCAAAAAAAACAACCTCCATTTGAAGCAAAATGAAAAACAAATCATCCAAAAACGCAAAATACGTCGCCGAATATAAAGCGTGGTTTGACAAGCTGCCCAAAAAGCAAAAGGCAATCATGAAATCACAGGGACTCGACAAACCCCATATCGACACATACACGACAAGACAGCGATTCGACGTCTCGGACATTCAAATTGCCGACGCGTCAAGCGAAGCCGAAGCCGAAGAGGCAAAGGTTTTCTCCGAAAGGGATATGCAATGCCGCCTCTCGGAATTTGCCGACATAATCTTCGAGGAAATTTTGAGAAGAAAAAACGCGGCGCTTACCATCGAATGCATGCGGTTTATTTTCGGAAAAAGCCGCCATCGCTCCGAAAGCGAAATCGCCCAGCGCTTCAAAATGACGCGGGCGAACGTCTCGGCAAGATGCGTGGAGCTGCGGGACAAATTCGGGCTGGAAGCCTCGCTTTTCGGGCGGAAAATGCGCTCGAGGATCAGCTATCAAAACTCAGCGGCAAACGCCATATCCGATTCCGAAAGAAAATTCGAGCGCCTTTCAAAAGCCGATAATTAACGCGCGTTAACTATTCGGGATTTGACAATGCGGGCTTAGTTATGAACGCGATAGAAATCCAAAACCTTACATCGAACATCAGCGTATCCGAGCTCGGGGCAAGATTCTCGGAGAGCGTCTCAATCGACGAATGGGAAAAATTCGGGGAGCAAATCGGCAGGCTCGTTAATTCGTCGCAGTTCATCATCGGAGACTGGCTCAACTTCGGCCGCGAAAAATGGGACCGGGACGAATTCAAAAAGCGCGTCGAAATCGCCGAAGTAAAGACGGGGCTCGATCCCGACACGCTCAGGGTCTATTCGTGCCTTGCAAGGCGCGTGCCGTTCGAGAACAGAAACCCCAACTGCAGCTTCCAACACCACCGAATCGTCGCAAAGCTCGAGCCGCAGGAACAGTCTAAATGGCTCGATATCGCCGAGAAAAAGGCGATGACGGGCAAGCGCCTAAGAGCTTCCATCGTCGCGGGCAAACCCCTGAGCGTAGAGGAATTTGCGCCCAAGAAAAGCTGCTCGGAGCAGCCGCACAACTACGAAGACTGCCTGGGCTTTGTGCACGACATACAGCGCTGGTTCAACCGCAATAAAGCGCGCGGATATTTCGACGACATGGACATTGAACAACTCGCCTTTGAGCGCGACAAACTAAAACCCGTCGCCGAAATCTATAACGAAATCAATGGAATGATTAGAGAAAAGTAAAAAAATAGTATTAGTTTGATTTCTCTATTTGAAAAATACATGAGTATTTATTTAACTTCATTTTCTTGAACACGCAAAAAATTTTCAAGATCCTTTACAATTTCGCTTTCATTATTCTCCCATCTCATAGCTTTTCGATGACCAAGTAAAGGATAGTTGCGTTTAAATTCATTTATATCGCCTATAACTATCGGGTATATACGAATTTCTCCAGTTTCAATCGTCTTATTTACAGCACTCCACAATTCTTCGCATGTCCATTTTTTCTCTGAATACATGTAAGATGCGATTATAACAAAAATTTTTGAAGTTCTTAAAGCATCATTGATCCTTTCTGGAATCGAATCTCCGACCTTAATACATTCTTTGTCAAAGAATGCATTTATATTATTGGAAGTACATTCTTTATATATTCTTTCTGCAATACATTTATCTTCACTTGCATGTGATAAAAATATATCATATTTAGATTCTTTCATGTTTTTTATAAAATTTGGAACTTCATCATCAATATTGAGAATCCTTTCTGCAAATCTTTGGCATATTCTATCAGCTCCTTCTTTACCTCGCACCATGTACAAATAAGCCAATTTACCATATACTACATTTTTGAAATAGTCGACTACATTTGAATTCTCTGCATTAAATTTTTTCCTATCATATTTCTCTATATATTCTTTCGCCGCAGCTTCTAATCCAAATTTATTCCATGCATGGATCATTGCCTTTATTTGTCTAATAAAAACTCTCCTTACATTTGGAAACTCATTTACAGTGAGGCCTGTTATTTCCTGTCTCTCTTTATTCGATTTAAGACGTACCTTAGAATAATTAATATTAAAATTCTCACTTTTAAAAATATTTTCGAAATCCTGATTTAATCTTACTTCCTTTGTTTTTGGATCCCAAGTTGCTATTGTTTCCGGGAAGACGGGACAGTTTGAAGAAATGGTTATGTCATCAGCATATCTAGTGTAATATACCGACTTGAGGTCTTCACACAATTTAGTAAGCTTTGAATCCAATCGATGGAGAATCATATTGGAAATAACTGGAGATGTACAGGCTCCTTGTGGTAATTTATTTTTCCAACACAAGATTTGCGCAACAACAGTAGCAGCTTTATTACCCATATTAAAAGGGTGAGACATCATTAAGCCTCTAACTCGTCCAAAATTTATAGAGTCGTAAAAGTCCTTTATGTCTATATTGAGGATCTTTGTATGTTGTGTAATTTTATGGGCACCTGCATTTGTCAATATAGATTTTCCCTTAACAAAACCATGTACACAACTCTTTGCCGTATATTTTGATGTAATTAATGGTAGCAATTTTGATTGCAATATTGAAATACTACCTTTTGGCTTTGAAATAATACGCATTCCTCCCATTTTTTTAGGGATACTAAATGTTTCATATTTTTTACTGTCATCCTGCTTGTATAAGATATAAAGCAATTGTTTGTAGGGAACTTCCAAAAGATCTGCCACATCTTTTGTCGTTTGTAACTTACTAAAAAGGCTCTCCTGCTCGGTTATATCCTTTTTTATTTTTGGTAATAATTTTGAATGCGTAATTAACATAAAGAGGTGCTTCCCCTTTCGCTCTTTATATAGATTGGACGATAGATAATATTGTAATATTATTCAACAATAGTAATCAATCGATATACCATAAGGAAGAACTTTGAATATAACGAAGCAGGAACGCCTCGGAAGATAGAAAGGGGAAGCATTTTTTCATATACAAAGCAATAAACGCCATTTGTCAATATAAAAAAATGACAACTTATATTTAGTATATACAAGATTAACATTGTTTTGTGTTTTGATATAGGGAAAGAGGGACCAACAAGGAAGCTTTCATAAGTCGTTGATGCGCAGGGTGGAGCGGCAGGGCGCTTTCTCGCTATGAGAGATGTTTTTTTATTTCTCTTCCCATTTTTTCGTTTTCGGGAAGATTTCTATTACGTAAGCTTTTGCAAGACAAGCAACTTACAAAATGATTCAAATTTTAAAGCATGGGAAAATGCGTTTCCCGTCGAATTTCCCGTTTAATCTAAATTTCCCGTCGATATGCCGTCCGCGATCTCTGTGTTTATAAAGGATTGCGGGCTTTTTTATATAAGGCAAATTCCCGCTTAAAAATGGGAAACTTCCCGCGATTCGATTTCCCGTTTTTTGACTAGCGCGCATTATTATGGCAAAAGAAACAGAAATCAACATCGACGGCATAACGCCGCAAACTGCTAAAAAACTTCTTGCGGCGAATACGAAAGTAGTTGTTTCGCGCCTTTCAAAAGGAAAACCGCTATCGAAAAGCGACAGGCTTAAACTTGAGGAAATCGCCTCGCTCGACGACGAAGGCGAATCCGGCAATTTTGTGGCGGGATGGGAAAAGCTGGCGCAAATACTGGGCGTGACGCGCCGCACGCTCCAAACTTGGAGAAAAAAGAAAGGCGCGCCCAAGCCGAACAAAGACGGCAAGCACAATGTCGACGCATGGCTCGAATTCGTAAACGCCGACAAATTGGACCAGTTCGGGAAGGATTTCAGGGAGCAAAAGCTCAGAATCCTGAAAGCGCAGGCGAACGAACGCGAATTCCGTCTCGGAATCTTGGGGGAAAAATATGTCGAAATTGACGAAGTCCGAGAAACGTGGTCGGCGCATGTACATCAGGCGATCGCCTTGATGCGGTCCAAGTTTGAAAACGAACTGCCTCCGCTTTACACGCTTGACCCTGTCGCCAATATGAAACTCAACCAGCAGGCGATAGACGAAATTTGCAAAACAATGTCCGACGGCGGCAAGTACACTCCGTAATTCCGCTAAAAATTAACGAAAATATAGCTTGGCTTCCTTAAAAAACAGAGCGTGTATACAGCCATGAAAACGGACAAAACACCCATATTAAAAAATTCTTCAAATACAATTTCCGAGGGAAAAGCGTTGGAGATTTTGAAAATCAAAATATCCGCGGCACTAGGAATCTACCTGAACGCCACAGGAAAAAAACACGGCAAGATAACAACCCATTCCCCCTCTTCCATGAACGACATTGTAGTGGACTTGGACGGCGGCAACTTCTCCGCCTACGACATTGCGATAACAATAGATTTGGGAAACGGCGATGAAAGATAAAAAATCCGGCGACTACGAAAATCTGGTTGCCGAAAGCCTCAAATATATCGATATTTCAAACGGAGATTAAGCGCAGACTGTTCTCGCGCAGCCGCTTGGCGGAATTACGCCGGCGGCGTCTCTTTTTTTAATTTTGAAGGATTTGCTTTGCGCAGTTCCGCGATTTTTGCCTTGGCTTTCCCGTTAGGCTTGCATCTGCCTTGCTCCCAGGTACGAAGCGCGGGAAGCCCTACTCCCAAGGTCTTTGCGAATTCCGCCTGCGTCATTCCGAATCGGGCGCGGATTCGCTTTATTCCCTTGGCGTTAAGACGCAAGCGTCTTTCGGGAAGCGCGGAGGGTTCTGCGCAAGCCGTTTCCCGAATTTTGCAAGGAGAGTTTAGCGCCTTGGAAAGCTCCGAGACTTTCTTTCTTAATTCGACAATCCTAGCCGCAAGCGGCGCGGTTGCCCGTTTTATTTCCTTCTTCGCCAATCGGCGAATTTCCTCTGTCAGTGCTTTTTTGATATCGGACATAAAATCTAACCGGAAATCTGTCTAATTCCCAACGGTGTAATTCTGTATTTTTGATTCGAACTTTTTGGCTTGTCAGGTATAGTCATTTCAATCAGCCCGTCTTTCAACGCCACGGAGATGTAGTCTTTTCTGAAATGCTTTCTGTCGGAAATCCCCACGGCTTTCATCAAATCCGACGCCTTCATTTCCCCTGAAATGGCATTCAACAAAACTTCGACTTG
>JAGBOM010000085.1 GCA_017633865.1 Opitutales bacterium | reverse complement strand
GTGGGCGAGCGCACAAACGTGATGGGCTCGGCCGCGTTTAAAAAGCTCGTGAAGGCGGGCGACTTCCAGTCCGCGCTGGGGGTCGCGAGGGCGCAGGTCGAAAACGGCGCAAACGTTATCGACATAAATTTCGACGAGGCCCTCCTCGACGGCAAGGCCTGCATGTCCACTTTCCTAAACATGGTCGCCGCCGAGCCCGAAATTTCGCGCGCGCCCGTAATGATAGACTCCTCCGACTGGGGCACGCTGCTTGCCGGCATGAAGTGCGTGCAGGGCAAGGGCATAGCAAATTCCGTCTCGCTAAAGGAGGGAGAGGAGCCTTTCCTTAAAAAGGCGCGCGAAATCCATAAGTTCGGATTCGCCCTAATTGTAATGGCGTTCGACGAAAACGGCCAGGCCGCCGCAAAAGAGGACAAAGTGCGGGTCTGCAAACGCTCATACGACCTGCTCACCGCCGCGGGAATCCCGCCGGAAGACATAATTTTCGACGCGAACGTCCTTACAATCGCAACGGGCATAGACTCCCACAACAACTACGCCGTAGACTTCATCGAGGCAGTTCGCGAAATCAAGCGCCTGTGCCCCTTTGCAAGAACGAGCGCGGGCGTAAGCAACGTCTCGTTTGCGTTCAGGGGCAATAACCCCGTAAGGGAGGCCATGCACTCGGTTTTCCTCTACCACGCAAGGCGCGCGGGGCTCGACATGGGAATAGTAAACGCGGGAATGCTCGCGCCCTACGAACAAATAGACCCCGCGCTTAGAAAGCTCGTCGAAGGCGTCGTTTTAAACAGGCCCAACGCCGCCGAAACCCTCCTTGAACGCGCCGAAAGCTTTAAGGGCGCGGGAGCCTCCCGCTCCCAAAAGGCTGACGACTTCGACTCTCTTGGCTGGAGCCAAAAAATGTCGCTATGCTTTACAAAGGGCCTTGACGACAAAATCGAGGAGGTCGTCGAACACTTCCGCAAAGAGCTCGGCGACCCTCTCAAAGTCATCGAAGGCCCGCTCATGGCCGCGATGAAGGAGGTTGGCGACATGTTCGGCGAGGGCAAAATGTTCCTGCCGCAGGTGGTAAAAAGCGCGCGCGTAATGAAAAAGGCCGTGGCAAGCCTCGAAAAATTCATGCCCCAAAACTCCGGAGGCCGCGGCAAAGTCGTGCTTGCGACCGTAAAGGGAGACGTCCACGACATAGGCAAAAACATCGTGGGCTCGGTTTTGGCGTGCAACGGCTACGAGGTAAAAGACCTCGGCGTAATGTGCCCGCCCGAAAAAATCGTAGCCGCCGCCAAGGAGGGCTGCGACATCGTGGGGCTCAGCGCGCTTATAACGCCGTCTCTAAACGAAATGGCTACCGTCGCCAAAATGTTTGAAAGCGAGGGGCTGAAAGTTCCGATAATAGTGGGCGGGGCAAGCACAAGCCAAACGCACACGGCGGTAAAGCTCGCGCCGCTTTACAGCGCGCCGATAGTGCGGGTTCAAGACGCCTCCGTAATGGCGGGAGTCTGCCAAACCCTCATGCGCGCCGACAAAGCCGAAATGCTGAAAATCTCCGCCGAGCAGGAGGCTCTGCGCGAAAAGTTCGAGCGCGAACGCCC
>JAGBOM010000084.1 GCA_017633865.1 Opitutales bacterium | reverse complement strand
GCGGTCGGTGTCCACCTCTATAATCATGACGTCGATTTCTTCGCCGACTTTGAGCATTTCCGACGGGTGGGAGATTCTGCCCCAACTCATGTCGGTGATGTGGAGAAGGCCGTCGAGGCCGTCGAGGTCCACAAACGCCCCGTAGTCTGTAATGTTCTTCACGACGCCCTTGCGGATGTCGCCCGCCTTGATGTCCGAAAGCAAAGCGCGGCGCTTTTCCGCGCGCTGCTCCTCGATGAGCTCGCGGCGGGAAACGACGATGTTCTTGCGCTCGGTGTTGATTTTAACAACCTTAAAGTCGTAAGTCTGGCCGACATACTGGTCGAGATTCTTAGGCGGCTGAATGTCGATTTGCGAGGCGGGCAAGAAAGAGTCCACGCCGATTGAAACTATGAGGCCGCCCTTTACTTTGCCCTTTACCTTGCCGGGGAGGATAGCGCCTTCAGAGCAGGTTGCGAGGATGTTTTCCCAATTCTTTTTCTGCTGGGCCTTGTCGTAAGAGATAACGGGGTTGCCTTCGCGGTCTTCGAGTTTTTCGAGCAGGACTTCGATTTCCTGCCCTACCTGAAGGTCGTTAACGTCCGCGAATTCGCCGACGGGCACAACGCCTTCGCTTTTGCCGCCTATGTCCACTACTACTTCGTTCTGGCGGATTTCTATGATGCGGCCCTTGATTATGGAGCCGGGTTTGAGGTCTGCGAAGCTGCTGTTTGCAAGCAGTTCTTCCATTATATTGCTCATTATGTTCCTTAAAAACGCCTTTCGGGCAACGTGCCGTGGGGCGGGTTGAGGTTTGATGTTTTGTTTAGGCAAAACGGCAACCGCGCCGCTTTGCTTTTTATCCCCGCTTAATTGCGATTTTGGATAAAGGAAACAAAGCTGACAGCCCCGCGCCCCGTTTGCAACACTTTTTTTGCCCCGCCGCAAAATTTTTTTAGGCGCGGATTTTTTCCGCCCCGCCCCGCAAAAAAAGGTTCCTTTTCCTTTAAGTGCAAAATTTTCCCCTCCAGCCCGCCCCGCAAAAACTTGGAGCTTGCCCTCCTCCTCTTAAAAAAAAATCCAAAAGCCCTTAAAAAATTCGTCAAAAAAACAAATTTGCAAGCTCCGCTTAATATATATAATATACGTATAATATAAGGCGGCTATCCCGCCAAAAGTAAAAAACAGTTAAAATTTTAAAAATTTTTTTAAAAAAGTATTGACTTTTTAAACGAGCTGAAGTGTTTTCTTAAAAAAAAAGGAATTTTTTAAACATACAACTTTAACAAATATATAACAACAAAACATGAAACGTTATCTATTACTCCTCTCAGCCCTCTCCTGCGGCTACGCCTACGCGGCGTACGACTATCAAATAAACACCACAAGTCCCATAGATTACAACTGGAACGATATCGTATGGACGTCGGAAACGGAAACGACACAAAATCGCGACCGCTATTACTTCGACATTAACAATACCGAAAGCTCCGCGATCAGAATCCAGAACGGCGAGACCATAGTGTTGGACAGCGCCGCTATGTACGTCCGCCAATACACTAATCTCTTAATCGGCGGCGACGACGACACAAAAACTTCGACGCTCCACATTACCGACACGGGCAAAGACACTTTCATAGAGCAGTGCAACCGCTCCCAAATAGTCGTAAATAAAAACGGCGTTCTTCAGCTGGACGGAAACAAAGGCATACGCTTTTGGACGCCGCAGTCCACCGCCTCCGATCCCGACAAAGTCCACATCTTGGTTGACGGCGGCACGGTT
Source organism: Opitutales bacterium (assembly GCA_017633865.1). Classification (GTDB taxonomy): domain Bacteria; phylum Verrucomicrobiota; class Verrucomicrobiia; order Opitutales; family Intestinicryptomonadaceae; genus Intestinicryptomonas. Next base: position 3,368 of record JAGBOM010000084.1, on the reverse strand, counting down.
ATTGCCGGCGGCTTCGGCTCAAACGGCGGCGGCTCCGAACAGGGCAAAGTTTTATTTAGAAACGGCGCGACCCTGCAAAGAAATATCGAGGCTAATCCCTTGAATTTCCAGAACAACACAAGCTTTGTCTTCGACAATTCCACATACAACGTTTGGAATAAAGACGCCTCGCAAAACAACGGCTTCGGCAACCACGTTATTAACACTGCAGCGAACAATCAAAATATGCATATCGACGTTGTTTTTGACAACGGCTCGGTTGTAAACGGCTTGGGCGTTGTAAACGAAGGCAAAACCGCTGTTGAATACTACAACTTTGTAGACCCGATTCCCACCTCAGGCCTCAGCGGCGCGGACTTGACTCTTCAAATCGGCACTATGACAGCCGCCGACATCTACTTTAACTTCAGCCTTTTAAACGGCTCTAAGCTTTCCGCAAAAGGCGTAAGGCTTGGCAACGAAAATGGCGCCTCCGCTGTGGGCACTTATACTTTTAAAATGCAGGGCGACAGCGCCGAAAGAACCGCAATCCTCGCAAACAGCGGCGGCACTACTGTAGATATTTCAAACTACGACGGCTCCGACAGCGCCTACACCTTGAACTTCTTGATGAACGGCAACGCCGTATATAATTCAAGAGGCAACTTCGTAGTCGGCAACGCCTACGGCAGCAATACCAGATTCTCATTTAGATCTGGCACGGCAAACTTCTCCATAACCGGAGAAAACAACACCTTTAACGCAGGCCGCCTATACATGCTTAACAACGCCGACCGCAACGAAATTGAATCCTGCGCGAACGCGAGCTTCTTTTTCGGCGTGAACGACGGCTCCGCCAGCGCCGCCGCGACAAACTCGGCGATGAATGTCGGCGGCATTAGCGTTTATAACGGCTACGATACAAACGCAAAAGTTGTAATAGGCGGCGCCACAAACACCTTTACAACAACCGCGAACTTTGAATTCTATGGCTTTAGGTATGAAAGCGAAGGCTCCTCCAAGGCTACAATAGAGCTTACAGACAACATAGCGGTTACCACGAGTAGCGGTCTTGCAATGTATAACTATGCTTCGGGCAAGAACGAATTTATCGTTTCAAACGGAGCAAATGTTTCGATTGGCGGCGTAGCGCTCAGAGCTTATAACGAAACCGCATGGGACTATGAAAACCCCTATACCGCAGTTTCGTCAATTATTATCGACGGAGCAACCTTCACAACCTCCAATAACTGGGACTTCGGCACCGGCGCTTCCGGTTTGACGCAAGTCATACTTAAAGGCGACGGCGCTACATTAACCTCAAACGCGCAAATGAACCTGAACTACGCAGGCACAGACTCCCGCAAATTCCTAGTTTCCATGGAGGGCACAAACGGAACTTTGGACGCCAAACTGAACTTCAACTTCCACGGCAAAATGACGGAAGACGAAAGCGGCGGCATTGGTGGCTACTACCTCTCTATGACGGGTTCCGGCAACACCTTGAGCGTCGGCGGCGGCCTCAACTTCAATAATTCCGAATCTACTGGCGGCACCTACCAAATCTACTCCAAGAGCGACTCCGCCGAAGCAAAGAACTATATCATTGTAAACCAGAACGAATTCAACTTGCAGGGCTACTATAAGTCCGATTTGGATCCCGACGAAGACGAACAGTCAACCACGAAAACGCAGCTTATCCTTGCGGGCAATACGGAATTAAAAAGAGCGAACGACTCCCGCTACACCATTAAGCTTGGCGAATTCTCCGGCCGCCAATTCTGGGGCGGCGACCTGCTCCTTGAAGTTAACGGCAGCGGCAACAAACTCTACATCGACGGCCTCTATGTGGGCAACGGCGCAAGGCTCGCTGGCGAAGACAGGGTAAGAATCGTGGGCGGCGGTTCTGTTATCGATGTAAACAGCTTTAGAATGATGCGCGGCAACGCCGAAGTAGGCACCTCTTGGGCAAATCCCGTAGGCGGCGTTTTGGAATACCAGATTGACAGCAAGGGCATATCTACAATCGTTATAAATAACGGCATCAATAACGCCCTTAACGGCGCGCTTATAATCGACTTCTCCGCCCTTGCGGACGTCCAGTGCATTAACGAAAAGTACGTTTTAATGTCCAGCTCGCCCAATATTAAAAACAACCTCGAACAGTACTGGATTGACTTCGCCAACAACACCGTTAAAGACACCGACCTCGTAAACGTAATCTCAAGCGGCGCGGCCGACGAGGATATCCGTTTCGCCTACGAGCAAAACACCGAAACCAACTACTACGATTTCGTAATCTACTACACCGCAAACGTTCCCGAACCCGCCACCTGCGCGGCAGTCTTCGGCGCGCTTGCCCTCGCCTTCGCGGCCTACCGCAGGCGCAAGTAGCAGTTTGCAAAACCATTTAACTAAAGGCGCGTAATTATTTCTTACGCGCCTTTTTTTGGCGAGCGCTTTTGGCGCGGAAGTTCGTTGCTTCGTCAAAAAAAGCTTGGAATGAATGTAAATTCTATTCCAAGCTTTTTTATCCTCGCGCCTGTTTCCGCATCCAAAATCGCTCGCCAAAACAAGGGCACACCCTTGACCCTCGGAAGCTCCGCTTCCTCTCTTATGATTCTTCGGCGCGGAGCCCCGCGCCTCCTGCCTAAAGCCGCATAAAACTTCGTTTAATAGCCCTTTTAGAAAAAAATCCAAATAAAAAATAGAAAAAATAAAACCGCAATAAGCTCTCTTGTTTAGGCGAGAGGATTTTGGATGAAGAAGCAGGCGCAAGAAAAAACCGCGATAGGCGCATACTAAGCATGTAACTATCGCGGTTTTTTTGAAGCAACGAACTTCTTCGCCAAAAGCCTCCGCCTAAAACTTATAGAGGGTTATCGGGAGGTCTATTTTGCCTCCACTATCAACGCTCAACATCAAAAGCGCGGCGGGCGGGTTTTCCAAACTATCGCGCTCCGTTTCGTCGATTTTTCTGAGCGAAATAAAAACCTTCCTGTCGTAAACCTGCTCGGAAAAATCCGCCAAATTGCGGTTCTTAACCCATGCGCTCGCGGGGTACGCCCTAATTTCAAAATCTCCGCCCGCAAAGCCCTTAAGCCGCTCTTTAAGCCCGCGCACAATGTTTAACGCCCCGCCCGAAGAATTTTTCGCGGCCCCGCCCAGCATTTCCGCCGCCTCGGCCTCCGATTCGGGAGCGTCCGAAACAAGCTTTTCAAAAAAGGCGCGCGCGCAAAGAAGCTCGGCGGGCGCAGCCTCCGCCTTGGAGTACCTTACAAAAGCCCTGTCCAAAAAAAACGCGGCTAAAACTGCAAAAACCGCGAACAAAAGCGCGAGAACAACCCTGAACAAATATTTTTTGATCGCGCCCTATCCTCCTCAAAGTC